>NZ_BCQQ01000022.1 GCF_001552155.1 Actinomadura formosensis NBRC 14204
ACCAGGCACGGCACGAAGTCGTCCATGCCCCACCGGCCGGTGACCAGCCGCACGAACCGCCGCACCTCCGCGACAACTCTGAGGTCCTGCTTCACCACCATCTCGTTCTCCGCCGCCGCCTGGCCCATGACCTCTCCTCACTTTGTGTGGCGAACCCCACACATTGAGCCACTATCAGGCTTACGATTGGGCTTACCGCTTCGAAGTGGCTTGGAGCGGTAAGGAGATCCGGTCGGCGACAAGTTGCCGAGAGGGGAAAATGATCATGCCTCCACGGCGCCAGCATCCCAGGGAGTCGGCTGCACTCATTGCCTTCGGTCGACAGATGCGCCGCCTGCGGGAGGCCAAGGACATCAAGCAGGAGACGATCGCCCATCACACGAAGGTCAGCCCTGCGCAGGTGAGCCGGATCGAGGCAGGCAAGAAGCGTGCCACGCGCCCCTTCGTGGAGATCGTGGACGACTACCTGGAGGCCGGTGGAGCGCTGATCAGCCTGTGGGAGGACTTGAACAAGGACGGCCACCCGGTTCCGATCTGGTTCGACTGGCCACAGATAGAGGGTGATGCGGCGATCCTGGTCTGCTGGGAGCACGGCGTGATCCCTGGACTGCTCCAAACCCTGGCTTACATGTCAGTCCTGCTGAAGGGGAACCAGGAGGCGATAGACCTCCGCCTGCGACGCCAGTCCATCCTCACCAGGGACGACGGAACTCCCCCCACGCTCTTTGTGCTGTTGCTCGACGAGCATGCCCTTTACCGGCAAGTCGGCTCCGCCGAGACGATGAAGGAGCAGTTGGAGCACCTGCTCGACATGAGCATGTTGCCGAACGTCACGATTCAAGTAGTCTTGGCAAGCGGTGAGCACTCCGGCAACTCGGGCGACTTCATGATTGCAACGATGGAGGACCGCAGCGAGGTTGCCTACGTCGAGACGGCCATCCGCGGCATCGCTACGGACAATCCAGCGGACTTGTCCACTCTGGCGCGAACTTTGATCGAGCTTCGTGCACGGGCACTCACCGAAGATATGTCGCGCGAGGTGATTAGGAAGGCAATAGAAAAGTGGACCTGAGCAACGTTGCCTGGCGCCGGAGCAGCCGCAGCACCTCCAGCGGAGGCAACTGCGTCGAGCTGGCGGACGTGGCCGGTGCGGTGGCGGTGCGGGACAGCAAGGACCCGGACGGTCCCGTCCTCCTGCTGACCCGCGCGGCCCTGCGCACCGCCGTCCAGTCCGCCGCCGACACGCACTGACCCCCCGGCCCCAACCACCCCGCCGACCCCCGATCCACCAAGCAGCGGCGAGTCGTCCCGTCCCCGCCCCCCGACCCGGACGACCCGCCGCACCCCAC
Organism: Actinomadura formosensis NBRC 14204; assembly: GCF_001552155.1. GTDB lineage: Bacteria > Actinomycetota > Actinomycetes > Streptosporangiales > Streptosporangiaceae > Spirillospora > Spirillospora formosensis. The sequence continues at coordinate 1,350 of NZ_BCQQ01000022.1, forward strand.
TCTCCCCGCGGGCACCTATTCCGCCCAGGACAAGGCCGAGGAACTGGCCGACAGCCCCAGCGGCACCATGCTGCCCTTCAGCCACCACCCCGGGCTGGAGGTCATCGCCGACCCGGCGCTGCTGCGGGCACCGGAACTGTTCTTCAACGCAGCCCGGCTCGACCGCTCGATCGCCCTGCGTACCGACGACTACGTACGCCTGGCCGCCCACCGCCTCGCCCCCATCACCGCTCCCTGACCTGGCACCGCCCAGCCCAGGGGGACTCGACCCGCCGTCCGCCAGGAGGACACCGTGCCGCAGGCCGACTACGCGATCCACTACCAGCCGCTGTTCACCGCCCTGCAGACCATGGACGTCCAGGCGCTGATCGACCAGGTCGAGGAGCCCTGGTACAACCAGACCCTCATCCAGGTCGGGGTGGGTGCGGCTGGGAGTCATGCAGGGCGAGTTCCACTGGCACGAACACGATGAGCAAGGTGAGTTCTTCTTCGTCCTGGACGGACTGTTCCGCATCGAACTGGAGCATGCCGACACCGTCGAACTCGGTCCCCGCCAGGCATTCACCGTCCCCGCGGGGATGCGGCACCGGCCCCGACGTCCCCGTCCGCAGCGCCGTGCTGATGATCGAAAAGGCGGGCGTCATCGCCACCGGTGACTGACCCGCGGTCGGCCGGGGATCCCGGGCACGCATCACTTCCGCCGGACCGACGTGCAAGGGCCGGCCCACCGGTTCCGCCGCACCCGGCGCCACCGCCTGATGACCTGGGCACCGACGCCGAACGGGGCCTGATCTTTGGCTGCCGGAAATGGCGGGTGGCCATAGAGGAGTTTGGCTGGGTGGGGACAGCGCGGTTTGGGCATGGATTTGTGGCGCATCCCGTGATAGGGAGCGAGTATGGCACCACCTTGCCCGTTCAATACTCAGCTTCATGTCAACCCGAGTGTGATCGGCCTGGATATCACACGCCTGGTTGCGCACCTGCCTCGTTGGGCGGGTCGGCAGGCCACTGAGCCGGCCGACCGGCCCCGTGCCGAGGCCGCGATTCGGGGGCTGTACGAACTGGTCGGCGCGCCGCAGCCGCGGCTGGTGTGGATCGACTCTCCTCGCGATGACTCCGATTGGGACTGGAGCGAGTTCGGCACGCCGAAACCCAGGGCGATTGCGGCCGCTCACGGTGAGCCGGAGCCGGGTAAGTTCCTCCTGTATCTGCTCAGCGGCGGTCAAGCCAAGAAGGGCGGCCGGCTCGCTCGTAAACGTCGGCGGGGGATCTGGGATCGCCGGCTGGCGCTGTGGAAAGAGCTCGTCGAGTCCTGCGGCGGCTGGTGGCCTTTCGAGGAAGTCTGCCTTGTGTGCGAGCGCCCCGCCGAGGTCCGTCTCGCCTCCGCGCCACGGCTCGGGGAAGAGCTTCCGGTGCTGCATTGCCGCACGGGACCGGCGATACGCTACCGCGACGGTTTCCACCTGTACGCGCTGCACGGCAAGGTCGTCGACGAGAGCGCTGTCACCGGAGACCGGACAGAAACCAGTCGGCCATCCGGCCCACCCGGGGACCTGGCGGCACTGATCGAAGACAACAGTGCCGAGGCCATGGCCCGCCTCGCCGGCAAGGACCTGCGCGGGGCCGACCTGCGGGGCGTCCGGTTCCCCGAGGGCGCCGACCTCACCGGAGCCGACCTCAGCGGAGCCGATCTGCGTCACGCCGATCTGTCCGAGGCCGACCCGGGCCAGGCCGGGCGCCTGGGAGCTCAGTTCACCGGCGCCAAACTCATCGGCGCGGACCTTCGCGACGCCGAGTTCGGCATTGTCGGCGGTTTCGTCGGCGCCGACCTGACCGATGCCGACCTGAGCGGTGTCGGTCTCGGCGGCGCCCCCGAGGTCGGCTTCTGGTGTTTCAATGACGCCAGACTCGTGCGGACCAAGCTCATCGGCGCCCACCTGGTGGGAGCCATTTTCACCGGTGCCGACCTTACTGGCACGGATTTCTCCGGCGCTCTCCTGAATTACATTTCTGGACCGCTTCATACGAACGACGTAATGCACCACTTCGCTCGCTGCCGGTGGGACTCCACGACGAAATGGCCGAACACGGGCTGGGCCGAGGCTGTTCGCAAGGCATCCGATCCCGTCGACGGCCTGGGCACCTTCCGAGTACGCGAAGAGTCACCAGCCTCTCCAGCCGCACGACAAGAACCTCTCCCGCAGTCGAGCGCCCTTCCGGACGGCGACCCCTTCTTCGACTTCGGCCGCTGATCGGCGGTCGCGGGCGGTGGCCTCCCGTCCAGGACCGGCCCATCCGGACAGATGCGCCACCCCCGGTACGCCCCGATACCGGGCGACCAGGTGAGGCACTGGTCCAGGCCGCGGAGACCTTCGCGATCCTGGAGGACGCCGTGACCGCCTGCGCCGCCGCCGGGCTGCTCACCGGCGGCGAGCCGCGCGGAGTGGTACCGCAACCGGTGGGTCCGGTCCCGGCGCGTCGCCGCCGGACTCGACGAGAAATGGCCCGAAGGGCCGGTCTTCGACAACTTCGACTTCGCCCCGAACACCAATGTGCTCGGCCACGGTGGACACACGTTCGCCCTGATGGTGGGCGGCTGCCGGCCGTACGAGCTGAGCCGCGACCTTGACACGCTCGGACCGTGCGACTTCGGCGGCACGCTCAAGGGCGGCCCGCCGGGACGGTCGCACGGGAGACCCTCGACGACCGCGCGCAGGAGTTCCCCCGCGTCGACGAGCGCCTGACCTCGCTGCCGCATCGCTATAGCTGCACGGTCACCTCGTCCGCGACCGCCGAACTCGGCGGCGAGGGGCTCCTCAAACACGACCGGTACTGATCGATCATCTGCGCCGGTGAGCCGCCGTACCGACCCGCGGGCATCACCGCCGAGCCGACCGCCGCGTCCGCCGCCGGGCGCCGGGTGGAGGGGCGCCATGAGGCGGGCGATACGAGCGCTGTCCCTACTGACCGGCGGCCGACTCAAGCCGTGCCTCGGTATCCGGCAGGGCGGACGGCGACCGGGGACACCGGCCCGCCGACCTCAGCCACATGCGGGTGGAGAAGACCGGCGAGCACGACCTATGAGGCGCCCTGCGTCCGCTGTGATCTGCGGGTCGCCGAACGCCTGGCCGCAACCTCGCTGCGGATCGCCGTCCCCACCGAGGACAGTCCAGACGCACGCGCATACATCGACACCGCGATCAGCAACCTCGGCCAAGTCCTCAACACCCTCACATCACCGGCCGGCCGGACTACCCTGCCCACGTGACCACTTCATCGGGCATGGACGTCCAGCAGTTGCATGCCGACGCCGAGCGCGACGACATCGCCGAACTCGTGGTCGGCGCTGTCGTCCACACCGGCGGCCAAGTGCTTATCCTGCGCCGCTCGGCCGACGACGCGTTCATGGCCGGCATCGAGGAACTCCCCTCCGGCGGCGTCGAACCGGGCGAGGACCTGCTCACCGCGCTGGAACGTGAACTCGCCGAAGAGATCGGCGGGACCGGACCACTGCACATCGACCCTGGCTTCGTCACCCACTTCGACTACGTTTCCGGATCCGGCCGCAAGTCCCGCCAATACACCTTCGGCGTCGCCCACAACGACGGCCCCATCGTCCTGAGCACCGAACACACCGGCTACCGCTGGCTCCACCCGACCGACCTCGCCGACTCCGACGTCACCCCCGAAACCGCCCAGACAATCCGCGCCTGGGCCGCCTCCTGACCATCCGGCCCCCGGCTGCCCCGAACCCATGGCGAACGCCGCCGGGGTGGTGGCGGTGCAGGACAGCAGACCCCGGACCGTCCCGTCCTCCCACTGACCCGCGCGGCTCTGCGGACAGTCGTCGCCGGGGCTTCCGGGAGCGGCAAGTCCTCGATGGTGCAGGCGGGGTTACGGGCGCTTGCGTCCTACGACCGCACCGTCCGTCTCTGGGCGGGCAGGACCTACGCCGAGATCGGCGTGATCGGTGTCCATCGCGGTCCGGTCGTCTCCGTCACCTGGACTCCGGACAGCCGGGCCGTCGTCTCCGCCTCCATCGACGGCACCGCCCGGCTCTGGCCCTCTGGAATCCGCGGTGTCGACCAACCCCCTGCCCTACAGAACTCAGACAACCACGGGCCATCTTCGGCATCTGTCTCTGGGTACCGTGTGTCCAGGCCCGCCGAAACGATCCCAGGTCCCGCGTTTGCGCGAGCGCTTGACGTAGGAGGCGGTCAGTCGCGGATATTCATCCAGTGTGACGCGACGGCAGGGTCCATGCGGTAGTGCCAGCGGCCGTTGGCGTAGACGAATTCCAGGGGCGGGTTGCTGCGCCGGTAGTCCTGGTAGGTCTTACGGGCCATCGCGCCGGTAATGCCCGCGATCTGGCCGGTGACGTACCCGGATCCTTCCAGGTCCTCCCCGAGGAACAATTCTCCGGCTTTGTTCCCGGCGACGTAGTCAAGGAATCCCCGCGTGAGGTCGGTTGTGGACGCCGCGAATTCGGAGAGCTGCTCCCTGGTCCATTCCACACGCGGCAGTGCAATATCTTGGTCTGGGCTGCCGGTCTTTTCGATCACCTCGAGTGCCGGCACGCCTGAGGGCGGTCCCGGCCAAATCTCGCACAGGTGCGTGGTCATCTCGACTGCGCGCGTGTGAATATCGTCATCGGTCCAGGCATCCGGGTGATCGTTGATGAGGTTCTTCGACAGCACCAGCAGGCTGTATTTCTCCAGCAGGCTGCGTTTACCGAGTCCCGCTTCGCCACCGGTGGTCAGGCCCTCGGCCTGGCTGTCGGTCCAGGGACGGTGCGACAGCGCCCCGTTCAGACTCTTGGTCACCAGGGTCAGGTTCCCGAGCGTCTGGATCCGCCGGTCCCGGTCGGCGGCCTGTTCGGGGGTGAGCCGCGGCTCGGGATTCCAGTACATCGGCCACGCCTGCGGCATGACGTGCTCGATCTCCAGCTTCGCCGGCAGCACGACGTCCTCATGGAATTCCGTGCGCAGTTTCCGCTCGATGACCTCCAGCACCACGCGCAGGCGAGACTGGCGAAGATAGCCGTAGAGTTTCAGATGGGGGAGTTCCGCTTTCATCTGTTCATCGGACGGCCACAGCCGCGTGTCAGTCACCTGCGCGGCCAGGAAGGTGCGGACCGTATCGCCGGCCACGGTCACCTCGCTGCGGTCGAGCAGTTTGAGGATCGAGACCATCATACGGTTGACATCTTTCATCGTCATCCGCAGCAGCGTGCGCCGCAGCACCCAGCTTTCCAGGGCACGCAGCGCGATCTCGATCTGCTGCTCGGGCACCTTATGGTTGTCCGAGAGCAGCCACAGCAACAAGGGACTGGTTGCTGCCAACCCCATCATCTCGATGACACGAGAGTGGAAGGATCCCTGTGCCGTGTCCTCCGGCAGATTGGCCAGTGCCCGATAGGTATCAGCGTCCTTGCGGAACTCGCGGAGCAACCTGTCCGCGCTCGGCTCGTCGGCCATATGCGGTCCTGCATGCGTTGTGAACACCCGGAACACCTGTTCGGTCTTCACTTCTTCGCTCAGCCGCATGGTAAGCCAGTACTGCATGAAGATGTCGATCCGGGACCGCTGGTGACGACCCTGGGTGATCTCCGCTCGCCACCAGTCATCGTCGAAGTCGACCCAGTGGGTCTCCGTCCAAGCATCGACATCGGCCCCGATCCGGTCCCCCTGCTGAAACACCCAGTTCTTGATCAGATCGGCCTTCAGCAACGGCGTCCCCCGGTCGTTGAGGGTCTCAAAGATCAACTGTGGATCGTCGTGACCGGTGAGGTTGATCGCCACCAGAAAAAGGCGGTCGCGGAGCGTGGCCGACAGCGCGGTAGCCCGCTGATCCTCGGTTCCCGGGGGCTCGTTGCCGTCCAGATCGGGCGTGCCGGTCAACCAGGTGCGCGCCTCGTTGCCGAAGAACTTGTGCGCTTCCAGGATGCGGTGTTCGCCGCTCCAGTCAGGATCAGGGTCCATCGCCTGGGCGAACGCCGCCCGATCCTGCTTCGACGGCCACAGTTTGAACCGCTCTGGCCTTCCCCTGAACACCGATGACCGGTTCAGGATGAGTTCCTCGAGATCTTCAGCGAGAAGTTCGTGACCGCGCTCGGCGACAACCGATTGCACCGCATCGATCATCAACTGCAGCGTGGTGGTGCGCTGCTGCCCATCGATCACCCTGTGCCGGGTGACGTCACCCACGACTGGGGGCTTCGATTCGTAGACGACCGCGCCGAGAAAGTGGTGCGGCACTGCGGGCTGGTTACCGTCTGCGATAATTAGGCTTTCGGCGACCCGGATGACATCGGCCCACAGTGGCGCCCACTGATCCTCCTCGTTCCACACGTAGGGGCGCTGGAAGGGCGGGATCTCGTAGTGCATCTTCCCGTCGAACAACTGCCGAGGGCTCAGCGCATCAGCCTTCACGGTACCTACTCCCATGCCCACACGATTTGACACGTGCCACTTTTCCAGAAGCCACCGACAGTGCGAAACCCATTCGAGGCATGAGTGGTCATGGCCAGGCGCAGGTAGTAGGGACGACGGTTCACGAGGATGTCCGGGAGGGACCACGCTTGTGTGCCCAGCGCTCGTGTCCACGGGGAAGCGGAAGGTCTCCGGCCGCCTACCACGCCCACTTCGTCCGGGAGACGGCGCGTCCGCGTGGTCGAATTCCCCATCACCCCCTACGTCCAATGGGAACTGCACGCCCTCAGACTTCTCGCGGACGAAGGCTTCGGACTGACCGTCCTCACCGCCGAACAGGTCGCCTCACTGGAAACCCGCGCCCAGCTGCCCGAGGTGCTCGTCGTGGGCGACCTCGTCCTCTACGAGGTCCAGTACGAACCCGGCTGGACGCCCTGCGGAGCCCGCCGCATCACCGCACCCGACGTGATCCACGCGGCCACATCCGAAATCAAAGCCCTGTACGAACGCGGAGAACCCTTCCTGGACTTCTTCCACCGCGAAATCGCGCCCCTACCGGCCCCGGCCGTGTGAGTCACCATCCGTAGATGCCCCCGACCCGCCCCGGCCACGGCACGGAGAGGACACTCGGCCTCACCTTCACCACCCTGGCCGTCCTCGCCCTGCTCGGCATAGCCGCCACCCTCGACCTCCAGGCACCCGACACCAAGATCGCCCGCGAGGAGGCACGCCGCTCCGCCATCACCGGCCTGCTCAAAATGGCCATGGACGACCCCGACCTGGACAAGGCGTGGGGCCCGTCCCGGAAGGCGAAACCCGCAAAGCCCGGCGGCATCGTCAGCGCACTCGATCCTCCTGCCCTGCCGTGTGATCCTTAGGCTCACGAATGTGCCGTCCGGCTCGGGCCTCGGCGGCGGTCTGGACGGGGCGGGGATGAGCGGAAGACGCGAGGTCGACCAAGCCTCGAAGAGGTACGGCCTCAACAGTCTCAGGCGTTTTGCGGTCTCCCAGCTCTTGATCGGCGTCGGGCTGCTGATGATCTGGCCCTACGCCTTCGGCCTCATGGTGGAGGAAGTCGCGGCCACCAAGCGCGCCGCGAGAGGCGAGGGGGTTCCGGGCACGTTCACCGCACAAGCAAAGGAGTGCAGCCGAGGCGGATGTTCCTGGTACGGCGCATTCACGACCGACGGCCCCTTTCAGTTGACCGGCAGGACAGTTCAGCTGAGGGGGAAGGGCGACCATTCCGTTTACGCCGGGGAGGAGATCCCCGCCCTCGACGTCGGTTCAGGGATGTTCGTCCAGATGAAGGGCGGGTCGCCGGATTGGGGGCAGCCGTTCGGCACCGTGGTCCTCGCCGCTTTTACCGGAAGCCTCGGGGTGGGGTTGAACGCCGCGGTGCTGTGGGGCGTTCACCGGACACGGCCTTCTCGCGCGGCGCGCAGACGGCAGGCGGGGGAACGCGGGCGCCCCGCGCTGCGCGACCTCGCCGGCCGAGACAGGTGGGGCTGGTCGGCGCGGCCCGGCTCCTCCACGATCAGGGTGAAGATGGCCAGGTCCAAGGGGCGGACCCTGGCCGGGACGGTCTGCCTGCTCTCACTGGTGGCGTCGCTGCTGCTGTTCGGCCTGATCTGGGTCGTGTTCAACAAGGAGATCACCCGGGCCGAGCTGGTCGCGGGCTTGTGGGCGCCGCTCTTCGCGGTCGTCCTCGTGGGCGTCGCGGTCCAGACGCTCAGGCTGGTGCTGGTACGGCCCCGGATGTGGGTGACCGACGATGAGATCGTCATCTGGGACGGGCTGCTGCTGTGGAAGGTGCTGCGGATCCCGCGCACCGCAGTCGCGGCGGTCCACTGCGGCGACGAGCCGGGGCGGGGCCAGGTCAAGGGGGGCGTGGCCCAATTGACGCCGTTCCGGGAGGAACTCAACCTCGTCCTGCGGATGCGGGACGACATTTCTCTTCCCGCACGTCGGCTGCGGTGGGGGAACTGGTTCTGGGTCATGTTGACTCTGAAGGATCCGGATCCGCAGACGGGCATGCCTCAGCGGGGGCGTCCGGTCCGCCGGTTGTGCCTTCGGGTGAAGGAGCCGCGCAGAGTGGCCGCCGACCTCGACCGCTGGCTGGCGGAGGACGAGACACTTCCGTCGCCGGGGTTCGCGCCGGTCGATCACGCCCGTCACGGCACGGTCCGCACACACCGTGGCGTCGGCGGTTCGCGCGTCAAGATCAGGGGACGGCTTCCTCAGCCGGTGCTGGCCGAGTTCGTGAACGAGGGCCCCGGGACGCTGCGGGCCTGGCTTCGACGTACCGAGTTCGGCCGGGGGACCCCGGTCGTGGTGTGCGGCCCCGGCGCCCCGCCCGCCACAACCGTCCTGGACGACCGGCTTGTATCCGACAAGGCGCTCACGAAGAGGTTCCTGTACGTCGAGTCCGAGGGCCGGTGGACCGTCACGGTCAGCGGACCGGAACGCGCACGCGGGTTCACCGGCTCGGCCACGGGCAGCGGGTCCGAAGTGCTCGCCTACCAGGGGCCGGCTGGAATCGCCGTCGTGACATGCCCAGGTGGGCAACCCCACCAGGTCCACCTGCACGGGCCGAACCTGGCCGCGCTCCACGGCTGCGACCCGGTCGCGTCCACCGCCGTGCTCAGCCCGCCGGCGGGGGACGAGTCCCCGCCGAGCCGGAGCACGTTCGCCGTTCCGGCGCGGGCGATACTCCAGGTGAGAACCGCCGGGGCGGACTGGCGGATCGACGTGACACCCCTGGGACAGGCCGACGTGGACGCCCTTGCCCAAGCCAGAGAACAGGACGCCATCACCGTGCCGCCCACCGGCCACGTCCGGCCGTTCGAGCACTCCATAGCGGGTGACCGAACCGCAGTAGTGCGCTACCTGGGCCCACCGGGACCTGTGCTGTTCCGCAGCGGAGACACCTTCGGCCTCCTGCACCTCGACGCCACGCTGACCCCTGTTCGGACACTCGCTCTCCCGGACGGCGACACGGAAATCCGACTCCGCTCCCACACACTCCTCCAGGTCACCGGAGGCCACGGCACCTGGTCCCTGGAAGAGACCCACATCCTCCACCCGCCTCACTGACAAAGCAGGCCCAGACCACTCCCGCTTGAGCGCCCAGGTCGCCGCCCCGGGCAGTGGACAGCGAGGAGGCCGTCATGGGCGGCCGTTCCCTGCCGTTTCAGCGCGGCGAGCATCACCTGGGCCGCTCGCCCGGCACGCGCCGGCGAGAACTCCGATGTCGAAGGCCGCGGCTGGTCGCCGCCGGTCGCCACGCGGACGGACGGCGGTCATGCCGGTACCCCGGGCGGCGGCTCCGTCCGGGGTACCGGCGTGGATCAGCGGACGTCCACGTAGTCCCCGGTGCCGGTGGCGGAGAGGTAGGCGGCGCTGCCCGGGTAGACGGCGCGCCAGGTGCCGTCCAGCTTGGCGGTGAAGGATGTGCGGAACACCCCGTCGGAGGCGCTGCGGGTGGTCCCGGCCAGCGCCCACGACGACGTCCCCGCCCGCCGGAAGTAGATCTTCACCGTGGCGCCCGACCCCGGCTTCCAGCCGCCCACGTACCGGCTCAGCTTGCCCTGCACCGTCAGCGCCCGCCCCTTGCGAACCGGCTCCGGGGCGGCGTTGAACGAGGTGATGGCCGTCCGGTACCGCGCGTCGACGAAGTCGGCCCCGCTCACCGCCGGACGGTAGGCGGACGACCCCGCGTAGCGCACCCGCCAGTACCCGTCGCGCGTGGCGGGCGCCCCCACCGAGAACGCCCCGGTCGAACTGGTCGTCCCCTGGCCCGCACGCGTCCACCCGGACGTGCCGTTCGCGGAGAACTCGACGTCCACGGTGGCGCCCTTCACGGCCGCGCCGCCCGCCAGCAGCCGCCCTGACATCGTGACCGTCCCATCGAGCGCGACGGGCTCCGGCCCGGCGTTCGCCCCGCTGAACGCGGTGACGGCCCGCGCGGTCCCGACCTCCAGCGGCTGCCGGATCTCGCTCCGCACGAACAGGCCGGTCGAGTTGGGCACGTACTGGACGAGCAGCTCACCCGGGGACGCCGTGAACGAGAACTCGAACGAACCACCGTCGCCGAGCTTCTCGACCTTCCCGAGGTACCTGGAGCTGCCGCCGTCGAACGGCCTGCTCCAAGCCTCGACGGACTCACCCGGCCCCAGGAACACCGGCCCGCCCGTCCCCGCGCGCGTCAGCTCCCCCCGGACGGTGACCGTGCCGCCCGCCGGAACGGGGTTGGCGACGCCGACCCGCGCCGAGATCGCCGTGGCGGTCTGCCGGACCGTGACCGGGGTCGTCCCCCAGCCGTGGCACACCACGCCCTTCGCGTCGTTGGAGAGCTGGGGCCGTACCTCGGCATCGCCCCGCACGGTGAACCGCCCGTCGGCACCGGTCTCGGTGGCCCCCGGGGTTCCCAGGAGCTTCACGGGCAGCCCGCCCGCAGGCTGCAAGGGGGCGGCCTTGGACGTCCGGTAGGAGATGCCGCCGGACGCCGTCACCGTCCGGTGGTCGGCGTCGATCACCGCCGGCGTCGCGGTGACACCGGAGTAGACCGGCGTGTAACACGCCTGGAAGACGTTGCCGCTTTGCGCGAGCAGGCCGCCGTTCGCGTCATCCACGTTGACGACGGCCCAGTGCTCTCCCGGGTGCTCCTCAACGGAGATCGGCAGGCTCCCCTGCCAGGTGCCGTCCTGCGCGGTCCCACTGATCAGCCGGAGATCTCCCACCGCCGCCCAGCTCCCGCCGAACCGCGAATCGGTGAACCACGCCTGCACTCGTCCCACGCCCTCGCCCCGGACGTTCACCGTGACGGTCACCGGATGCGCGGGGTCGTCCCGATCCATCGCGGCGTGCACATACACATAGGGCGCCGCGGACGCGGCGGGCGCGGCGATCACGACAGCGGGCACCGCCAGGACGGCGGCGGAAACCAGGGTGAGAAAACGTCGCTGCACAGAGTCCTCCAGGGCTGCTCACCCTGGAGGACGTCCCGGCCCACCCCCGCGGATCACCTTGGAACGATCACAACTTGATCTCCAGGCCCCTCGGGCGGGCCGGGGCGACCGGGGCTCGCGCCAGGTGACGCCCGCGGCCGCATCGGACGGACGTGTCAGTTCAGATACCCTAGGGGGTATATTGGTGGAAGTGGAACCTCCCACCCAGCGGTCAGGGCCAACCGGCCCGCGACCCGACCCGAAGGAGAAAGCCCATGTGCCAGCGCGCCGTTTGCCGAAAGTGCCAAGGCGCCACCTACCGGGGCTGCGGCCAGCACGTCGAGCAGGTGCTCGCCGGAGTCCCCCGGTCCCAGCGCTGCACCTGCGGACAGAAGGAAGAGGCCGCCGGAAGCGTCTGGACGCGCCTGTTCCGCCGGGGCTGACCTCCGCCGCCTACCGGCTCATCGTCTTCGCCGAACTGACCGGAACCCGCCCGTTGCGGCCGGCCGGCTTCTGAGCCGACAGGTCACGGCCCGGACCGCAGCGTGCGCGGCAGCCTGCGGTCGAGGACGGTCAGGACGAGGACGAGGGCGGTCACCGCGATGAGCACGTCACCGATGCGGTGCAGCCCCGCGTCGTCCGGGCCGTCCCGGAACACCAGGCCGACAAGGCTGCCGGAGGCGATCGCACCCACATAACCGGAGGTCCTCAGCAGTCCCGCGGCGATACCGGTCTCCTGCGGGCCGGCCTGGGCGAAGACGGCGGCCTGGTTGCCGACGGTCGCGAGGCCGATCGCCACTCCCACCAGGGTCGTCAGGGCGACGATCAGTACCAGCGGTGTGCCACCGCCGGTGAACCTGATGGCCACCCCGACGGCGAGGGCCAGGGCGGCGCTCGCCGTGAGCGGCGCCTTGACCAGGCCGCGTTTCGAGACGGGACGGGTGACGAGGGCGCCGGCCGCGCTCATCGGCACGATGAGCATCCCCGCCAGCGTCGCCGGCAGGCCGCGGTCTTCCTGGAGCCACTGGGTGAGCCCGTACATCACGCAGTACGCGACGAGCATCGTTCCGGCGGTCCTCACGTAGGTGAGGGTGAGGCTTGCGTTGTCGAGGAGTGAGCGCACGTCGATGAAGGGATGGCGGGCCTTCGGCTCCCACCAGAGGAGCCCCGCGCCCAGCCCCGCTGAGGCGGCCGCGAATGGCCAGCGCGCGAGGTGCGGGTCGGCGAGGAAGGCGACCAGGAGGCAGAGCATGCCGCCGAAGAGCACCATGCCGGGGACGTCGAGGTCGGCGACGATTCGGCGCACGCCCCGGGCTGGTACGGGCCCGTCCGCGGGCGACCATCTCCAGGCCATGGCGAACACGGCCAGCGCCAGGGGGATGTTGATCCAGAACGTGGACCGCCAGCCGGCGAGGCTGACCAGGAGCCCGCCGAGCGGGAGCCCGAGCAGGACCGTCACCTGACTGGCGATCACGAGCGCGCCGAGTGTGCTTCCGGCCGGTGCGCCGCTGGCGTCGGCGCGGCGGCGGATCATGAGCATCGCCGTCGGGAAGGCGGCCGAGGTGCCGACTCCGAGCAGGACGCGTGCGGCCAGGAGGGTCGTCAGGTTCGCGGCGAGGGCGCCCACCGCGCCGCCGGCCGCCACGAGCAGTGTGCCCGCCAGGAACAGGCGGCGCGGGCCGAGCAGTTCGGCGAACCGTCCCATGGCGGGTTGCGCCACCGCGCTGGCGACGTACAGGACGGTCACCAGGAGCGCCACCCGGCCGACCGAGGAGTCCATGGCCGCCGCGATCGGAACGAGCGCGGTGGCGACGATCGAGCTGTTGACGGGGTTGAGGGTGGCGCCCAGGATCAGCGGGGTCGAGAACCGCCGGCCGAACGGGGGCCCGGGGTTCTCGGTGACGCGGGCCACCGGATGCGAGGTCATGGCCGCCGGGTCCCGGACGCCGTGTCGCGGCGGTCCCCGGCGGCGTGCTCGCGTCCGCGGACGGGGTCCGCCGAGGTCCGGACCGGCGGGTCGCGCTCCAGTACGGCGATCGTCTCGATGACCGGCCTGGCGGGGGCGAGAGGGGGCGGCGTATGGATGTTCATTGTAAGCAGGTTACCTGCTAAACAGGCAACCTAAACAGGTTGCCTGTTTAGTTGAGATACGGCACTTCGAGGGACGCGGAAGGCTCCCGAAGTCCTCCCTCCGATTCACTCCCCTCTTGCCAAGGATCCTGAACATGCTTAATGTGATCAGCATAAGGGTGTTCAGGGCTCCTGAACATCAGATGGCCTGATCCCGGTCGCCGGCGACTCTCGCCGTGGTGCGGAAGCAAGCCGACGTTGCCCGCTACTCGAGAAAGGCACCAGCATGAGGGCAGTCCCACTCACCGACAGCATCGGCGTCGAGCTCCAGGACCTCGACATGTCCAAGCCCTTCGGCCCCGACGAGGTCGAGGTCCTGCGAGAGGCGTTCGACACCGGGGGCGTCGTGCTGGTCCGAGGCCAGAAGCTCGCCGACGAGGACCAGGACCGGTTCGTCACCACGCTCGGCGAACTGCACACCTTCCGGTGGGGCACGACCGTCGAGTACCTCTCCAACGTCATCGAGGACAACCCGAGCCTGGCCGGCAGCCGCCGCCTGCTCTTCCACAACGACGGCGCCTACCGCGAAGACGTCGCGGCCGGTACCTGCCTCTACGCCCAGGACGTCTCGCCCACGTCCCCGCCCACCGCCTTCGCGAACAGCGTGCGCGCCTACGAGAACCTGCCGGAAGAGATCAAGGTCAAGATCGAGGGCCTGCACGCCTACAACATGTTCGACCTCAACGACGCGGACGCCGAGCAGAAGCGGATGCGGCTGTCCGACTACCCCGAGGGCGCCGACCTCTCCAGCGTCCAGGCCGCCGAGCACCCGGTCGTGATCACCGTGCCGCACTCCGGGCGGAAGGCGCTGTTCGTCAACGAGTTCAACACCAGCCACATCGTTGAGTACGGCCCGGATTCCGAGGAGGGGGAGGAGCTCCTCCAGACCCTTTTCGCCGCCCTCTACGACGACGCCAACGTCTACACCCACCACTACGAGAACGACGATCTCGTCCTGTTCAACAACCGCGCGGTCCAGCACGCTCGAACGGGTCAGGTCGACCACAACCCGCGCACCCTGCGCCGGCTCGTCCTGAAGACCCTGAACTGGTGAGCCGTCCGGCGGGGCCCGCGGCGGTGAACCGGCCGCGGGCCCCCGCCACCCCACCCGTCACCGAAGGGCGGATCGTGTCTCGTGAAACGGCGACGGCCGGCATCGTCTCGCCCGTGCCGCCGGCGGGCGACGCGGCGAAGCTCGCCGCCGACATACGGGCGGCCGCGGGGCGGCTGATCCGGCGCGTCAGGCACGAGAGCGGGACGACGCTCACCTGGTCCCAGAGCGTCCTGCTGAGCGGACTGGCGAAGCACGGTCACGCGACGGCCAGCGAACTCGCCGTCGAGAACGGCCTGCGGACGCAGACCGTCTGGTCGAGCCTCGTCACCCTGGAAGAGCGCGGGCTGGTCACGCGCCGGCGCGACGCGGCCGACCGCCGGAACGTGCACGCGTCCCTGACCCTGAGCGGCCAGAAGGAGCTGGAGGCGGACCGGCGGGCCCGCGAAGCCTGGATCGAGGGGGTCCTCGAACGCGAGTTCACCGTGGCGCAACGGGAGGTCCTCGCCCAGGCGGTACCCCTGCTCGTGCGGCTTGCCGGCTCCGCCGGCCAGACCGCGCCGGGCGGCGGCTGACCGGCGGCCGGGCCTGGAGCGGCCGCTTCTTGTGGCGGGCGGCCACCCTCTCTAGAATATGCGCATGGTATCCATATTTGGATGCCCGCGCCGCGTCGCCCCTCGAACACGTGGAGTCAACATGCTTCTGTCGCGTCTGGGCTACATCACCCTCACCGTCGCCGATCTCGCCCCCGCGGTCGACCTGTTCGAGACGTGCGGCCAGTTGCAGCTCAACGGGAGAACGCACGACCGTGCCTTCCTCGGCGGCGCCGGCGAACACCACTGGATCGAGCTTCGCCAGGATCCCTCCCGGCCACCGGGCCTCGCGAAGATGGCGTTCGAGCTCGATCCCGGCGCCGCGTTCGAGGACGTCGAGAAGGCCCTCGCCGGGGTGGGAGTCGGCTACGAGCGCTCCCGCAGCCTCCGGGAGGACTTCGTCCAGGAGGCCCTCCGGTTCACCGACATGGACGGCACCGAGGTCGAGGTGTTCAGGGGGATGGCGCGCATCGCGGGCGGTGCCCAGCCGAAGTGGGCGCGGCTCGAACGCCTCGTGCACGTCGCGGTGTCCGCGTCCGACTTCGACGCCTCGCTGGCCTTCTACACCGAAGTACTCGGGCTGGGCGTCTCCGACTTCATCGAGGACACCACCGCCTTCCTGCACGCGTCCGACGGCGCCCATCACTCCCTGGTGCTCCAGCGCCGTCCCGGCGCGCCCCGCTCGGTCGACCACGTCTGCTTCCAGACCGAGACCTTCGACGACGTCATGCGTGCCAGGGCGGTGGTCCGCCGCGCGGGTCTGGAACTGCGCGACGACCTCATCCGCCACGAGACCTCCGGGTCCATCGGCTTCTACTTCGAAGGACTTCCGGAAGGACTGGGCATCGAGTTCTGCTTCGAGCACGGGACCGTCGACCCGGCCACCCACCGCCCGAGGACGTTCGTCCGGAGCCTGCAGGCCAAGGACGTCTACGAACCGCCGGCAGGGTTCTGAGTGGACGGCGAACGCGAGGCCGCGCCCGCCGCCGCACCGGCCGAGGCGGCCTGCGAGAACGCGCGGGGGCCGCTGCACGGTGTCCGCGTGCTGGATCTGACCGGCACCATGTCCGGGCCCTTCTGCACGCTCCTGCTCGCCCAGCTCGGCGCCCGGATCGACAAGATCGAACCCCCCACCGGTGACGTCGTGCGGCACCTCACCCCCGGCAGGACCCCCGCCATGTCGCCGATCTTCCTCGCGCTCAACGCGGGGAAGCGGTCCATCGTCCTCGACCTCGCGAGGGAGCCCGACCGCGAGCTCCTCATGAGTTCGCTGCCCGAATACGACGTGGTCGTCCACAACATGCGCCCGCGGGCGGCGGCGCGGCTCGGGCTCACGGCGGAGAAGCTCGCCGCGGCCGGGTCCGAAGCCCTGCTGTGCGAGCTGGTGGGATTCGGGCCAGGCCCCTACGAGGACCGGCCCGCCTACGATGACACGATCCAGGCCGAGTCCGGCATGGCATGGGTGCAGGGCAACGGCGGGGAACCCGCCTACGTCCGCACGGCGGTGGCCGACAAGACCGCGGGCATGTACGCGGCGCTCGCGATCTGCGCGGAGCTGGCGTCCCGGGCGGCCGGCGGGCCGCGGCGCTCGGTCAAGATCCCCATGTTCGAGACCATGGTGGCCTTCACCGCCGTCGAGCAGATGGGCGGTCTCACCTACGAGCCCGCCAACGGCCCCGCTCTCTATCCGAGGACCGCGTCACCGCACCGCAAGCCCTTTCCCACCCGTGACGGCCACGTCAGCCTGATGCTCTACACCGACCGGCACTGGGCGGCCTTCCTGAGCCGGATCGGCCGGTACGACCTCGTCGACGAGCCCGCGTTCGCCACGCTCGCCGGGCGTACGGCGAACATCGACGAGGTCTATGCACTCGTGGCCGCCGAACTGCTCCAGAGGACCACGGCGGAGTGGCTCGACATCCTTGAGGAGATAGACGTCCCTCACGCGCGCGTCCGCTCGCTGCCTGATCTGCTCACCGACCGCCACCTCGCCGCCGCCGCGCTGTTCCACGAGGTGGAGCACCCGACCGAAGGGACGGTCCGGTCCGTGCGCGCCCCCTTCCTGTTCGACGGCCGGCGACCCGCGGACCTGGCCCCGGCGCGAGCGCTCGGCCAGGACTCCGCCGGCTTCAGGCGGGCCGGGCGGGGACGGACCGCGACGCAGCGGACGTCGCCGCCGGCCGAAGCGTCCCTCGGCTCCACCCCGCCCGATGAAGGGTGATCGGAGTGCCGCCCTCCCCGTTCGGCCGGCGCCGCCGCCGGACGGGGAACCTCCGCATCCGTTGCGGCAGGGCACGGATCACGCTTCGACCGAGGGCTGCGAATCCTGGCTCGGATGTATTGCTCGTCACACCACGGGGTTGTACTGTCTATCGCATGAACAGTCCTAACATAGGCATATTTACCCGCTTTTAGCGGGGGTGCCCCGGCAGAAGGGAAGCACGATGACGTCAACCCGACCCCACGACCCCTCGGAGGAGCAATTGAGCTCGCGGAACGGCGCCGGCCGCCTGGACGGTCGAGTCGCGATCGTCTCCGGAGGCGCGGGCGGGATCGGCCAAGGCGTGGCCGGGCTCTTCGTGGCGGAAGGCGCCTCCGTCATGGTGTGCGACCTGCCCGAGTCCGAGGGCAAGGCCGTCGCCCAGTCCCTGGGGCCCGCCGCCGGGTACACGGCGCTCGATGTACGCGACCCCCGGCAGTGGCGGAACGCCGTCGAGGCGTGCACCGCTCAGTTCGGCGCCGAACCCGACATCCTCGTCCAGACGGCGGGGATCATGGTTTTCGGTCCCGTCGACACGGGCGACCCCGAGCAGTTCCGGACCGCTTTCGAGGTCAATGTCATGGGAACCCTGAACGGCATCCAGGCGGTCGCACCCGGCATGCGGCGGGGAGGCCGGGGCGCCATCGTGGTGGTCACGTCCATGGCGGGTGTGACCTTCGCCTGCAAGGCCATGGGCCCCTACGCCGCCAGCAAGGCCGCGGCGTCCTCGCTGGTGCGAACGGCGGCCCTCGACTTCGCCGGCACCGGCATCCGGGTGAACTCCATCGTGCCGGGCCAGATCGACACGCCCATGTCGCGAGCGGCCGGCGTGACGGCCGAGTTCTTCGAGCAGATGCCCATTCCCCGCATCGGGCAGCCGCGCGACATCGCGAACGCGGCCCTGTATCTCTCCTCGGACGAGAGCTCCTGGGTGACCGGCACGGATCTGCTCGTCGACGGCGGCATGGAGGCCGGGCCCGTCCTGGGGTGAGCACCGCTCCCGCCGCACGGTCGTGACGAACCCGCCGCAGACATCGACCCCCGACAACATGAGGAAGCACACATGAGTGACCAGGCTCTGCTCGTCATGGACTTTCAACCCGCCGTCCTCCAGGCCGTCGGAGGTGATGAGAGCCCTGCCCTCGCGGCGGCCGTCTCAGCCGTCGAGGCCGCCCGCCGGGCGCAGGTTCCCGTCATCTTCGTCCGGGTCGCCTTCCGCTCGGGCTACCCGGAGGTGAACCCCTCCAACAAGGGCCTGTCTCCCCTTTCCGGGTACGGCGACCTCTTCGTCGAGACCGAACCGACCACCCAGGTGCACTCGGCCCTCGGCGGCGACGCCGGGGACATCATCGTGACCAAGCGTCGCATCAGCGCGTTCGCCGGCACCGACCTCGGCTCGATCCTCACCGGGCTCGGCGTCTCCCGCCTCGTTCTCGCCGGCGTCGTCACCAGCGGTGTCGTGCTGTCGACCGTCCGCCACGCCGGCGACGCCGACTTCGAGATCACCGTTCTGTCCGACGCGTGCGCCGACACCGACGACGAGGTCCACCAGGTCCTCATGGAAAAGGTCTTCCCCGGCCAGGCCGATGTCGTATCGACCAAGGAGTGGGCCGCCTCCCTCTGACCACGAACCGCAGCGGCGGGGCCCGGCCTCTTCGGCCGGGCCCTTCACATGCCGTCCGCCGAGTCGGCGAGGATCGAACCCCCGCACCCCGTGCGTGGGCCCTTCGAGTGCCGCGCGGGTCGAACCGGCTTCAGATGCGGAACGCGAGGAGTTTCGAGCCGGGCACCGAAACGTAAGCCTCACTGCCCGCCGCGGGGAGGTCGCGATCCACACTCCACACGCGCTGCTTCAACGGCCCCACGGACAGATCGGCCTCGGTGTGCGTACCGACGAACACCGAGGCGGCCACTGAGGCGAGCCAGGTGTTGGGAGAATCCGCCGGTGCCTCAGGCGCCACCGTGGCGCTTTCCGGACGCCAGATCAGCACCAGCTCGTCACCGACCGCCAGAGCGCGATCCCGATCGGTCGCCGACACCTTCCCGAGAGGCGTGTCCGCGATCACCTGCCCGTCGCCGTCCACCGACAGGACGGTGCCGGGGATCTTGTTCGCGGTGCCGATGAACGTCGCGACCTCCAGGGAGGCCGGCCGCGTGTACACGTCCCGAGGCGAGCCGAGCTGCCGGATCCTGCCACCGCCGAGGACCGCGATCCGGTCGGCCATCGCCATGGCCTCGCCCTGGTCGTGCGTCACGTACACGGCCGCGAATCCGATCTCCCGCTGCATCTCCAGCAGCTCGAACCGCAGTTCGTCCCGGACCCTCGCGTCGACGTTCGACAACGGCTCGTCGAAGAGGACGAGTTCGTCGTTGGTGACCAGGGCCCTGGCCAAGGCGACGCGTTGCTGCTGCCCCCCGCTTATCTGGGACGGGTAGGAGTTCCTGAGATCCCCGATGCCGATCCGCTCGAGAGCACGCGCCACCCGCCCGGGTATGTCATGCCTGGCGACCTTGCGGTGGCGCAGCGGGAACGCGATGTTGTCGTAGACGGTCATGTGCGGCCACAGCGCGTACGACTGGAAGACCATGCTGAGGTTCCGTCGTTCCGGTGGGACGAAGACCCGCGATCGGCCCGAGAAGTAGGTCCTGCCGCGCATCCGGATCTCCCCGCCATCGGGCTCTTCGAGACCCGCGAGGCAGCGCAGCAGCGTCGTCTTGCCGCAGCCGCTGGGCCCGAGCAGGACGACGAACTCCCCCTGGGCGATCTTCAGCGACACCCCGTCCATCGCGGGCACGGTCTGACCGTCTCGCCGTGTGAACGACTTGTGCAGGTCCTCGATCTCCACCAGGAGGTCCGGGGAAGGCCGCGCGGGGGTCACCTTGCTCACTTGTTCCTCGCTGTCCTGACTCGGCGTTCGGAGCGGCCGGAGAGCCGCCTGCCCAGGCCGGTTCCGATCAGGACGCACAAGGTCGTGATCAGGACGAGCATCAGGGCCATGGCGGCGAGATCGGCGAACTCTCCCTTGTTGTAGGTGTCGAGGAGCTGGAATCCGACGACGGGTTGCCGGCTGGAGGCGAGCATCGAGGCGACCTCCATGTCGCCGGTGATGTTGACGAAGACCAGCGTCCAGCCGGCGACGAGTCCGGGAGCCATGAGCGGAAGCTGGACGCGGCCGAAGATCCGGCCGTCTCCGGCGCCCGACACCGACGCCGCCTCGACCATGTCGTCGCTCACCTGGGCCGCCGCGGCGTCGGAGACGATCGACGCCTGGGGGATGGACGTGGCCATGTAGGCGACGACGAACAGGACGAACGTGCCCTGCAACTCGAAGGGTGGCCCCGAGTACGCCAGGATCATGCCGACGATCACGATGAAGCCCGAGACCACGATCGGCAGCCGGATGGCCGCCTCCAGCAGGCGTGTGACCACGCCGCCGTCGCGGCGGACGTGCACCGCCATCAGCGCGGCGAACAGGATGATGCCCGTGCCGGCCACGGCACCCAGCAGCAGGCTGTTGCCGAAGGCCGAAACGGTCAGTTCGTCCTCCCAGACCCGCCGGAAGGAGTCGAATCCGAGGTCGCCCCAATGGATGTTCGGGGTCCAGAATCCGTTGAGCGCGGTGATCAGCAGCCCCAGCACCGGCAGGATGCCGGAGACGACGAGGAAGCCGGCGATGAAGGCGCGGGCCGGCCATCGCAGCCGTCCGAGGCGCACCGTGCTCGCGTGCGCCCCGCGACCACCGGCCTGGACGAACATCCCGCTCTTCATGATGCGCACCTGGAGAGCCCAGGCGCCTCCGACGATCACCAGGATGAACAGGCTCAACGAGACGGCCAGGTCGGTCCGCGGCGGATAGGTGAAGTTGATGAGGCGGACGATCCGGACCGTCAGGACGTCGATGCCGGCCGGTGTGCCGATGATGAGCGGGATGGAGAACATCGCGAACCCGAACCAGACGACGATGACCGACGCCGCGGCGATGCTCGGCTTGAGGCCGGGGAGCGTGATGCGCCAGAACGTGCCGGCGGAGCCGGCGCCGGCGACACGGGCCTGCTCTTCGAGGTCTCCGGGCATGTTGCGCAGTCCGGCGGAGACGAACAGGAAGACGTACGGCACGAGCACGACGAAGTAGCAGAAGATCATGCCGTGGATCGAGAAGATGTTCAGGGGGCCGGTCTCGATCTCGATGCCGGCCAGGCCCAGAAGGTCTCGAAGCCACACGTTCAGCAGGCCCGCGCGCGGGGAGAGCAGCAGCGTCCAGCCGATGGCCATGGCGATCGAGGGAAGCAGGAACGGCAGCAGCGGAACGATGCCGGTGATGCCCCGGATCCGGGCGTCGGTTCGCTCGTTGAGCCAGGCCAGCAACGAGCCGATGACGACCGCGCATGCCCCCGCGACAGCGACGATGAGCGTGGAGTCGCGGACCAGCTCGCCGACGCCCGGCGCGGTGAACGCCCGTTCGACCGGATCGACGCTGGGCGCGCCGTCCACCCAGAACAGGCGCCACACGACCCGCACGAAGGGATAGGCGACCACCACCGCGACCACGGTGATGACGGCCAGCGAAGCGATCTTGAACGGGGTGGGCCGGCGCGTCGCGCGCGTTCTCGATGCGGCTGCGTTCATGTGGGGCTCTCTCGGAGGCTCGTCGGCCGGTGCGGGCGGCTGGGCGGCGGCCGGGCGAGAACGCCCGCCGGGCCGGAACGCCCGAGCGTTCCCGCCCGCTGCCGTTGGAACCCGTGCGAGGGCGGACGGCGCTCAGCCGGTGCCGAGTGCCGCGCCGACCTTGGCGGCCGTCTCCTCGGTCACCGTGGCCGGCTGCTTGTACTTCTCTCCCAGCTTGACGCCCTGGTCGAACGGCCCCGCCGTGTAGAGTTCCTCGACTCCGTTGACCGCTTCGCTACCGGACTTCGACAGCAGGTAGCTCAGGAAGAGGCGGGCGGCATTGGGGTTCGGGGCTTGGGCGCTCAATCCGGCGCACAGCGGGGCGCCTGTGGTGTCCTCGGGAAGGTTGAAGGCAAGGGGCGCCCCCTTCTTGGCGCCGGCCCCGGTCACCTGACCGGCGGTCGGAATGAGGATGGCGCCCTCACCGGCCGCGAGAGCCGCCACGGCCTGGCCGGTGTCGGGGTAGAAGCGTGCAGCCTGGGCGCCGAGGTCGCGCAGGAACCGCTCGCCGCGGCTCTCCAGGAGGAAGTCGTACACCTGGACGCGCGTCGCCGACCCCTTCGGGCTGGTCATGAGGATCCTGCCTTTCCACCTGGGATCGAGCAGGTCGTCCCACGTGGTCGGTGCTTCGGCCTTGTTGATCTCGTCCGTGTTGTACCCGATGCCGTAGGGAGCCGTCTGGATCGACGGCACCGCTCCACCGTCGAGCTTGAAGTTCTCTGGGTACTTCTCGTAGCCGGGCACGTTCGCCTTGTTCATGGCCACGACGATGCCCTTGCCGACCTGGGCTCTGACGAAGGAGCAGTCCGCGCTGACCAGGATGTCGGCCCGCACGGCACGGGCTTCGGCCTCCGAAGCGAACCTGGTGTTGATGGAGGAGCTGGCGATCTTCTCGATGGTCACCGGCAGGCCGATGGCCTTGGCATAGCCGTCGCTGAGGCGCTTGTTGAGGACCTCTTCGAGGTTCGAGTAGACGTAGACCGCCTTCTCGTCGACGGCCTTGTCGAACAACGCGGCTTGGTCGGGGTCCCGGGGACGTTTGGCGTCCTCGGCCGCGCCGCCTCCGCAGCCGACCAGCAGCGCTCCGGTGACGGCCAGGGTGAGCGCCGTCGCAGCGGCACGACGGATCAGTGAGGTCATGGGGGGCTCCTGCGGGTGAGACGGAGGTCACCGACACTTCATTCTGCTTATTCTAATCATGATTGTCAACTATTGGGTGACAACCTGCCGGCTTCTCACGACCGAGGGGGACGATGCCCCCTACCCCCTGACGGCAACGCCCGGCTTCATGAGGCGACCCCCAAGCCCGGCGGAGTGCGGCCAGCCGCCGCTTGACGAACAACGAATTAAAAGTGACTATCATCCGCCCTGATGCGGCTGCTTCATGCCCGGTGCCACGCCGGGGTAGTACTTTGCGAGCCCCGGACGCTCGATGGTGGAGTTGCAGCCCTCGATGAGGATGCCGAGCGTGCTCGCGAAGAACGCCGCCCGGGAGTCGGGTTCGGTGGGCCCGCCCCGGTGCAGCCAGTCGCACGCGGCGAGCCGCTCGCGCTCCTTGGACAGGTCCTCGGTCCAGTAGCCCATGTGGTGGAACGCCGTGCCCTTGGCCGGCTCGTTGGGTGTGCCCGGCACTCGTTCGAACAGTTCGAGCGCGCATGGCCCGGCAGTGGCGAAGGTCAGGCGGGTCTTGAGGGTGTAGGGCCGGCCGTTCTGGTCGACCGACTCTCCGACGTAGTGCTTCACCGGGAGCCAGTCGAGGTTGAGGGCGGCGCCGAACCGCTCCATTCCCTCTTCGAGGTTGTCGAGGGCGAAGGCGATGTGCCAGATCAACGCGATCCTCCGTTGGGGTAGAAGTGCTCCAGGCCGGGACGCGAAGTCAGCGTGCTGGTGGCCTCCAGCAGCACGTCGTAGGGACCCTGGGTGATCAGGATCCGCCGCAGCGCGGTCTCGGTCTGGTCGGCGAGGAAGGCGACGCACGGCAGGCCCAGGTCGGCCAGCCGTCGCTCTTCGGCCATCAGGTCGTCCGCCCAGTAGCCCAGGTGGTGGAACGCGGAATCGCCCCGGCGGACGTTGGGCGTGCCGGGGGAGGGCTCGATCAGCTCGATGGACAGGGGCAGGTCGAGGGAGAAGACCACGCGGGTGTCCAGCTCCCACGCGGCTCCGCCGGGGCCCTCAAGGGTCCGCTTGACGGTGTGGAGGTCCGCCCACTTCACGCCGAGGGCCGCCGACAGTTCGTCCATGGCGGGTTCGAGTTCGTCCACGATGAATCCCGCATGCCAGATCTGCCGTGCGGTCGGCGCTACTATGTTCATGGTATGCAGATTATCTAAGCGGAGCCCTCTCGTCCAGACGGGGCGCCGACATCGCTGGGCGATCGGGTGGGAAGTTCAGGGCGTGGACCACGTGATCCGGTCGGCGGACGGGAAGTTGACGGACTTGAGTTCCAGGAACTGCTCGATGCCGAACCTTCCGAACTCGCGGCCGTGCCCCGACTGCTTGTAGCCGCCGAACGGAGCCCTGACGTTGAGACGGCCGCCGTTGACACCGACCATTCCCATGCGCATCCGGGCGGCCGCCTCGGCGGCCTCGGCGTCCGGGCCCCAGACCGCGCCGACGAGGCCGTACTCGCCGTCGTTAGCGATCGCGATGCCCTCCTCGACGTCGTCGTAGGCCAGCACGCACAGCACCGGTCCGAAGACCTCCACCCTGGCGATCGTCATGGCGGGATCGACATCGGAGAGAACGGTCGGAGCCACATAGTGCCCGCCGCCGGGCACCGGGCCGCCGGGACCGCCGGCCACGACGCGCGCGCCGTCCTCGATTCCCCGGGTCAGCAACGCAAGGACCCGCTCCTTCTGCGCGGCGGAGATCAAGGGGCCGACGGTGACGCCTTCGGTGAACGGGTCGCCGATCCGCTGGGCCTCCACGAAGGCGGCCAGTGCCGCCTCGGCCGGGCCGACCTGATCGCGAGGGACGATGAGACGGGTCAGCGCCGCGCACACCTGGCCGGAGTTGGTGAAGCAGCGGGCGGCCGTCGCCGCCGCCGCGGTCTCGGTGTCGGCACCGGGAAGCACCAGCGAAGGGCCTTTGCCGCCCAGTTCGAGGGCGACTCGTTTCACCGACCGCGCGGCGACCGCTCCGATCTGGCGGCCGACCGCGCTCGACCCCGTGAACGAGATGCCATCGACGTCCGGATGCGCCGTCAGCGCCTCTCCGACGGTGGAGCCGAGACCGGTCACCACGTTGAGCGCTCCCGCCGGAAGGCCCGCGTCGTGCAGCGCGTCGGCCAGCGCGTAGGCGCTCAACGGCGCCAGCTCGGACGGCTTGAGGACGACCGTGCAGCCGGCCAGCAACGCCGCGCCGACCTTGGCCACCACCTGGTGGAGCGGGAAGTTCCACGGGGTGATGGCCACCACCACCCCCAGAGGCTCGCGCACGACCACCGTGCTGTCGATCCGCTCGGACCAGGCGACCTCCGAGGCCGCGTCGCAGAGCGACCCGAGCACCTCGATGGGCCGGACGACCTGGGCGGCCCTGGAGACCGGCAAAGGCGTCCCCACCTCTTTGGAGATGAGCTCGGCGAGATCGTCCACCTCGTTCGAGAGCCGCGCGCAGGCGTCCCGGACGATCCGGACGCGAGTCTCCAGGGGAGTCGCCGACCATCCGGGAAACGCGCTCCGGGCGGCACTGACCGCCTGTTCCGCGTCCGCGGAATCCCCCGTGCAGACACGGGCGAGGATCTCGCCCGTGGCGGGATTCTCAACATAGATCCGGCCGATCGAGGCCGAGCGCTCCCAGCGTCCGCCGATGAACTGGCCGCCGGCGCGGCCCACCGGGTTCACGCCGCACCCTCCCCGGCGGGGGTGAACTCGAACTGGACGACGGCCTGGGACGCGACGAGCCCGCGCATCACCTCGCGCACCACGTCATGCGCGGGATGAGCGCTGTAGGCGCGCCAGCCGCCGGCGTCGTCGAAGTCCGCGACGAGCGCGTAGTCACCGCCGCCCGGCCGCACGCCCGCGTCGGGCCCGTGGCTGAACGACCGCACGTCCGGCGACCGGGCGCCGAGGTCGTCCAGTGCGGTACGCACCCGCGCCGCCTGGTTCTCGTCGAGTGCCTGCTTCCAGGTCATCAGGACCACATGGCGGAACATCCGTTCACCCCGCACTCGTCACGGCCGCGGGCTGGGCGCTCTGCGCCGGTTCGCCGCGGAGGAACCCGACCTGCACGCGGTTGTACTCCTCGGGCTGCTCGAACTGCGGCCAGTGGGCGGCCTCCTTGATCAGGTGGAACCGCACGTCGGGAATGTGGGAGAACCCCGCGCGGGCGTCCTCCCACGAGTGGATCGGATTGCGGTCGCTCCAGATCACCAGCGTCTGGGCCTGCACCCGGTTCAGCCGCTCGGGAGTGAGCCAGTAGTTCCGCGCGTCCTCGGGATCGAAGATCTTCTCGAACAGCTTGGTGAGGGACTTCTTGATCCCCGGTCGCGCGTAGATCGCCTGCCGGATGCGCACGAACTCCTCGGGGACCTGCGCGGGGTCCGCGAACAGCCACGCGATCCGGGAGCGGACGGCCTCGTCCGTGGTGTGCCGCAGCGAGGCGGTCGTGCGCGCGAGCAGGTCGCCCACGTCCTCGGCCTGCCGTCCCCCGGTCGCGGGGAGGCCGCCGGAGGTGTTGAGGACCAGCTTGTTCACGCGGTCGGGATGCTTGATCGCCATCCACGCGGAGACGCGCCCGCCGAACGACTCGCCGCAGAAGTCGGCCTTGTCGATGCCGGCGACGTCAAGGAACCGCACCACGTGGTCGAGCACCTCCGCGGTGGTGTAGTCGCTGGTCTCGGGAGCGTCGGTGTAGCCGTGGCCGAGCATGTCGATGGCGTAGCAGCGGCGGTCCCGGCTGTGCGCCCCGAGATTGCGGACCCACGTTTCGGCGTGTCCGCCGCCGCCGTGCAGGAACACGATCGGGGCGCCTTCGCCCGCCTCGATGCTCCGGGTGCGCACACCGCCGACGTCATAGAAGCGCTGCTCGAAAGCGGTGCCGAGGAGATCGACCCAAATGGTGTCGCTGGGTGCCATATCGCTGCCTTTCGTTGCGGGAGAGTCGGGCCCCGCGTGCCGGAGGGATGACGCGGCTCGCGGCCCGCAGGGGCGGGGGCCGCGAGCCGCGGGATTCAACCGCGGGGATTCAGTAGCGCGCGCGAGATGAGGAGCCGGTGGATCTCGTTGGTGCCCTCGACCAGCTGGAAGACCTTCGCGTCCCGGTAGGCGCGGCCGACGCGGAACTCGGGGGAGACGCCATAGGCGCCATGGATCTGGACGGCCTCGGTCGCCACCCGCTGGGCGACGTCGCTGGCGAACATCTTGGCCATGCTCGCCTCCGTCCGCGCGCGCGAGCCGCGGTCCATCTCCTCTGCGCACCGGCGGACGAGGAGCCTGGCGGCCTGGATCCCGGTGGCCATGTCGGCGAGCTTCTGCCGGATGAGCTGGTGGTTCCCGATGGGCGTCCCGGCGATGACCCGATCGCGCGCATATGTGATCGAGTCGTCGAGGCAGCCCTGTGCGAGGCCGACCGCTCGTGCGGCGACGGAGAGCCTGCCCCGCTCGACGGCTCCCATGGCGATGCGGTAGCCCTCGCCCTCTTCGCCGAGAAGGCACTCGGGACCGACGCGAACATCCTCCAGCACGACCTCCCCGCTGCACAGGGGACGGAAGCCGAGCTTGTCCTTGAACGGATGGGTGGACAGGCCCGGAGTGTCGATCGGGATCACGAACGCGCTGACTCCGGCGCGTCCGAGGGCGCGGTCGCGCGTGGCGAAGGTGACGATGAAGCCGGCGATGTCGATGTTGGTGATCCACGTCTTGGCGCCGTTGATCACGAACCCGTCGCCGTCGCGGCGGTAGGCCGTCTCCATCGCGGCCACATTGCTGCCGGACTGGGGTTCGGTGACGCCCGCGCATCCGAAGATCTCGCCCGCGGCCAGCGGAACGAGCCATCTCTTCTGCTGCTCGGCCGTGCCGTGGTCGAGCAGGCCCGAACCGACGAGTGCGGAAGGCATGCTCATCAGGACACCGAGGCAATGGTCGGCGGTCGACATCGCCTCGATGACCGCCGCGTACGTGACGTGGTCCAAACCGGCGCCGCCCAGTTCCACCGGAACGGTCCCGCCGAACAGCCCGAGTTCGCGCATGCGGTCGAGGATGTCGCGGGGCAGTTCCTCGGCCTTGTCGTAGCCGGCGACACGCGGGGCCACGACGTCTCGTGCGAACGAGGACACCAGGTCCACCAGCGCTGCGGACTCTTCGGCGGAAGTGCTCACGGTGTCCTGCCTTTCGAACGGGCGGTCCGGTCATTCGCGGAGCGGCGGGACCGGGCTCGGCGGAAACGGGAGGGGACGGGGACGCGAGCCGGCGCTCATCGGCACCCGCCCAGCGCCGTGTCAACGTCCAGCGGCCCCGTCCGGCACGTTGACGACGAGCCGAGTCAGGTCTCTATAATATGAGCATGGTAACTATGATTAATCACCCGATCAAGCGCCGCCCCGCGCCGGTACGGGCCCCCGCTCGATGAGCGGGTCCCTGAAGTTCGTCTTCGGCGGCCGTTACGACCGCCTCGCCGACGTGCCGGAGGTCGCCGCTCGCACCGGGATCGCGTTGGAGCTGGAGACGCTCGCCAGCCCCAAGGACGCCTTCGCCGCCCTGCGCGACTCCCCGGACGTCGCCGGCGGCGAGATGTCGGTGTCCTTCTATATGACCGAGCGATCCCGCCTCCGGGACGCCTGCGATCTCGTGGCGCTTCCCGTGTGGGTCTCGCGCGCGTTCCGGCACTCCAACATCTACGTGCGGCGGGACTCCGGCCTCCGCACGCCGGCCGACCTGCGGGGCAAGCGCATCGGGTTGCCCGAGTACGGGATGACGATGGCGGTCTGGCTGCGCGGTCTCTTCGCGGACGAGTACGGCCTGGCGCCCGGGGACGTGCGATGGATCACCCACCGGGCCGCGACCGGACTGACCGAGGACGCGGTGAAGTACCCGTCCGGGGTCGAGATCGTGGCCGCGCCGCCGGGACGGTCCCCGCAGCGGCACCTTCTCTCAGGCCACATCGATGCCTGGATCGGGGCCGGGGTCGCCCCGCCGGCGCCCGGAGTGCGCCGCCTCTTCGAGGATCCGTTCGCCGAGGAGCGCGAGTACTTCGCCAAGTCCGGCGTCTTTCCGGTGATGCACGTGCTCGTGGTCAAGCGCGATGTCCTGGACGGTGACCGCTCCCTGGCGCCCCGGCTCTTCGCGATCTTCGACGAGAGCAAACGCCGGGCACAGGAGCGGCTGTGGTCGACCGGCGTCGCCTACTCCACTCTGCCGTGGGCCTTGCAGGCGGCAGAGGAGCAGACCCGGTTCATGGGCGGGGACCCCTGGCCGTACGGGCTGGCGGCGAACGCGCCCACGCTCGACGCCCTGATGCGCTACATGGACCAGCAGGGCCTTCTCTGGGACGACCTGCCGCTCAACGAGTTCTTCCTGCCGCTTGAGCCGGCATGAGCGGTCGCGCCGCCCCTCCCCGGGAGTCATCATGACCACGGAAACGACGACCGCCCCGATCGCGCGGGCGGCGGTGCTCACCGGCCGCCGGCGGATCGAGATCCGCGAGTTCCCGATCCCCGCGGTCGGACCCCGCGACGGAGTCCTCGCGATCGAGGTCAACGGTGTCTGCGGCTCCGACGCGGAGTTCTACGATGCTGCCCTCGACGGCTATCCGATGCCGATGACGCTGGGGCACGAGCCTGTCGGCCGGGTCGTCGCGCTGGGGGAGGAACTGCGCCGTGCCTCCGGCGTCGATGTCGGCGACAGGGTCGTCGTCAACTCGGCGATCCGCTGCGGACGGTGCGCGGACTGCGCGGCGGGCGGGGACTGCCGCTCTCGTTCCTACGGGACCGTCTCCCCCGACGAGCCGCCCGGACTGTGGGGCGGAATGGCGACGCACCTGTACCTGGCGCCGGGTGCCACGCTCATCCCGCTCGCCGAGCACGTCACGCCGGCCGCCGCGGCGTTCCACAACCCGCTCGCCAACGGCTTCCAGTGGACGGTCGAGTCCGGCCGCGTCGGCCCCGGAACGACGGTGGCCGTCCTCGGCGCGGGCCCCCGCGGCCTCGCCTGTGCGCTCGTCGCGGTCCACTCGGGTGCCGAGCACGTCACCTGGGTCGGCCTTCCCCGCGATCGCGAACGGCTCGCGCTCGCGGCCGGGTTCGGGATCCATGACACCTACGAGACGGGTTCCGACGACCCCGACGAGTTGCGGGACGCGCTCGGCCGGCCCGTGGACGTCGTCGTCGACACCACGCCCTACTCGACGTCGGCGGTCGAGCAGGGCCTCCACGCGCTCAAGCGGGACGGGCGGCTGGTCCTGGCCGGGTTGAAGGGCTCGGGTCGCAGGCTCGAACTCGAGATCGACCTGATCGCCCGGCGAAGGCTCACCGTCACCGGTCCCCACAGCAAGGGGCTGCGATCTCTTCGGCTGGCCGTCCGAGCACTGAACGACGGCGGCTGGAACCTGGACGCCGTCCCCTCGCGGGCGTATCCGCTCGACCATGCGGCGGCGGCCATCGAGTCGCTCGCCTCGGCCGACCCGGCGCGCCCGCTGCAGGTGCGCGTCCAGAACTGACGGACGAGAGGAGTGAACGGCGTGCGGACGGCATCGGCGCCGATCGGTCCGGCCGGGGGAGGTCTCCGATCGATCTTCGTGCGGACCCCCGGGTTGACCATGCACGCCCTGGCCGCCGGCATCGGCCGGCCCCGGGTGCCGATCGTGCTGATCCACGGCTTTCCGCAGACCTCGCACGCGTTCCGCCATCAGGTCACCGCCCTGGCGGCGCACGGCCATCCCACGTACGCGGTGGACACGCGCGGTTACG
The DNA here is from genome assembly GCF_001552155.1 of Actinomadura formosensis NBRC 14204. GTDB lineage: Bacteria > Actinomycetota > Actinomycetes > Streptosporangiales > Streptosporangiaceae > Spirillospora > Spirillospora formosensis. The sequence goes on from NZ_BCQQ01000022.1 coordinate 32,329, forward strand.
GCCGGACCGACAAGCCGGGCACCCGGGTGAGCCGCGCCCTTCTCGCCGAGGACATCCGGCGGTTCTGCCTTGCCGAGGGGTTGTCCGACGTCACCGTGGTCGGTCATGACTGGGGAGGTCTGATCGCCTTCAAGGCGGCCATCGACCATCCGGCGATGTTCACGCGCCTGGGACTCATCGACTCCCCCTGCACGGTCATCTCCCCCGACATCCCCCACCCGTACTGGTTCAAGGCGGAGCCGCTGCCCGAGGCGTTCCTCGCGTCCCACGCCGCGGACATGATCGAGGTCCGGCTGGGCGGCCGTGCCGGCACCGTCCTGGGCGATCGCCCGGGCAACGCCTACGGCAACACCCAACCCGAGCGCGATGTGCCTTTCTTCTCGGACGCGGACATCGCCCACTACGTCGCGAGCCTCGACGCGGCCTCGCGGGCGAACGCCGTCCAGTACTACCGCTACGCCATGCCGCTCCACCGGGTCATCGCGGATCCCGACGCACCGAACGGCGAGCGCTACCAGGCGCTCTCGGAGCGGGAGGTGGCGGCCATGTGGCTGCACCACGAGGGTTATGACGCGCACCCGTGGCGGCACGAGTTCCATGACTTCGGTCCCGAGGACCGTCACAAGCGGTTCCACGGGCCGTCGCTGCTGATCTACGGGAAGCAGTACGCGGCCCGCTTCCCCGCACACGCCGACGGGGTCCTGCCCAGTGGCGACCCGTTCGCCGAGCAGTATGCGCGGTATTTCACCGACATGACGGTCCGCGAGACCGAGGCCGGTCACTACATCGCCGAGGAACTCCCGGAACTGGTGACCGGGGAAGTGCTCGCTCTGGCCGATCGCTGACGACCAGGGCCGCTGCCGCCCGTCCCGGGGGCGGGGCCCGCGACGCCGGAAGCCCGGCCGCCCGTTGTCCCGGCGGCCGGGCTCCGCGGTCCGGCGGGGCCTGGAGTCCTACAGGTCGAGGACGAGCTTCGGTGTATGGGAGCGGCCCACACAGATCAGCATCGTGCCCTCTTCGTCGTGCTCTTCGGGCGACATGAGGGTCCCCCGGTGATCCGGCCGCCCGGCGAGCACCCGGGTCTCGCAGCTGCCGCAGTAGCCCTCCTGGCACGAGAAGCCCAGGTCGCTCCTGATCGATTGGGCCGCCTCCAGGATGCTCTCATCCGCCGCGATCGTCAGCGTCACGCCCGAAGCCGCGAGCTCGACCTCGAACGCGGTGTCCTCGCCGCCCGCCGCCGGAGCGGCCCCCGATGCCGTGAACCGTTCCAGGTGCAGCCGGTCGGCGACTCCGGCGGCCGTGCACGCGTCCGTCATGGCATCGAGCAGCCCGGCGGGACCGCAGCAGTACAGAAGAGCCCCTTCGGGCAGTGCTCGCACGATGCCGGGCACGTCCAGAAGACCGGCCTCGTCCTGGGGGACCACGGTCGTCCGCTCTCCGCCGAGGGCCGCGAGTTCCGAGACGAACGCCATGGAGGCTCGGGCGCGGCCGCCGTAGACCAGCCGCCAGGAGGCGCCGCGGCGCTCGACCTCCTCCACCATCGCCTTGATCGGCGTGATGCCGATACCGCCGGCCACGAACAGGTACTCGTCCGCGTCGACGAGCGGGAAGTGGTTGCGGGGAAGGCGAGCCTCGATCTCATCGCCGGCCTTGAGGTCACGGTGCACCTCGACCGATCCCCCTCGTCCCTGCTCCTCCCTGAGGACGCAGAACGTGTAGGAACTCGTGTCCGCGGGGTCCCCGCACAGCGAGTACTGGCGGGACAGCCCGGAGGGCAGCCGCAGTTCCAGGTGCGCCCCCGGCTCCCACGGCGGGAGCGGGCCGCCGCCGACGGCCTCGAACTCGAGCAGGAGAACGCTCTCGGCGACCTGCTCGGTACGGTCGAGGATCAGCTTGAGCCTGGAGTCGCCGGTGCCGTCGGCCATGGTCAGTTCCCCCCGCTCCTGTCCACCGGCATCGTGACGTCGTAGCGGATGTACCGGCTGCTCCCCTCCACGCCGGCGAGCTTCTGGACGCCCTCGGGGTCCTTGGTGACGCCGCGTTCCAGAAGGAGGCGCACCATCTTCGTCTGGATCCCCTGAGCCTCCTCCGAACCCTGCTCCCACAGCAGCATGGGACGGCCGAGGCAGACGTGCGGCCCGGCGCCGAAGGCCATCCCGAAATGCGGCACCCTCGGGTCCTCGACCGTCCGGTTCAGGTTGTAGACGCCGGCGTCGTCACCGAAGACCGACGGGTCGTGATTCGCCTTCTCGACCCAGCCGGAGACCCAGGCGCCGGCGGGGATGAAGCGGCCGCTGGACTCCAGCACGGTGTCCTCGACGGCCATCCGGACCAGGTACGGACGGGAGGCCCGGTGCAGACGCAGCGATTCCTTCACGGCGAGATTGATGAACTCCCGGTCGCCGACCCTCGCCCGGTCCCCGGGATGGTCGGCGAGCCACGTGAGCAGGTCGTCGATGGCCCAGGCGACCTGCCAGACGGGATTGTTGACCGAGGCCGAGAGCAGCGCGACCATCTCGCGGAAGATGAGTTCCTCGTCGAGCCGGGCGTCTTCGGGGACCAGGAGCAGGCTCGTGAGGAGGTCGGCGGGAAGCGCGTCGCGCTTCTCGGGATCATCGCCCGCCTCAAGGATCAAGGCCCTGCGGCGGGCGAGGCTGGGTGCGAACATCTCTTCGCGGATCTGGCGGCGCGCCTCCCGGGCGGTGTCCAGGATCCGCCGGCGCGCCTCGGGGGTGGCGTACTCGACGGTCAGGCCGCTGACGACGTCGGACCCCAGCCGCTGGAACCGCGCGACCGTTTCGTCGTCGTCGACGTTGTCCAGCCCGACGAAGGCGGCCGTGACGCGCCAGATCACCCGCTTGCAGAAGTCGATGAGATCAAAATGGATCATCCCGTCGCGGGGCTCGGCGGTCTCCTGGACGCGCTTGAGGTTGTGCGCGTACACGGCGTCGATGAGCTTGCCCTCGGCGCCCCACGGCTGCGACGCCCTGATCATCTTCATCACGGCGCGCCGGCGGTTCAGGTGCTCGCGCCCGTCGATCGCGATGAGGCTGCCATGGACGAACTCGTCGGACTCCGCCTTGGTGCCCGCGACGACGAAGTCGCGGCCTCGCCGCAGAACCTCCTCGACCTCCCGGTATTCGGTCAGGTCGATGAAGCTCCGCGCATCCCAGGACTGTGCTTGGCTCATGCTGAGTTCCTCAATTCGCGTTCCGGCCGGCCGAAGGTTGACGTTGTCTGCTCGCTGGGCGTGGGCCACGGTCCGACGGCTCCGTCCGGTCCGCCTCGGCCCCGAGCCGGGCGGGCGGCGGCGCGCCGGTCCCGCGTGAAGCCGTGCGCCGCCGGCGGGTACGTCATCGGCGTCGGGATCGGCGTGGCCGAGCCGAGAAGGGCTCTCTCCCGCGGGCCGGCGAGGACATCCAATGGCCAAGTATAGTTACCATGCACATAGTATAGGTGGATGCCGGCGACGCCACAACGGACCCGCATCCTCTTGGATCAGGGAGTTCCGACGGGGTCGGAACGCCGCGGATCTTTCCCTGCATTTGGTCGTCACAGATGTCAGGGAGGTTGTACTAGGCTGGAGGGCGGCGAACAGCCGAGAAGAAGGGCTCCCCGTGGCAGGTCCTGTGCAGAGGCCGATGAAGCAGTCCGAGATCGTGGCGCGCGACCTCACCAACCGCATCGTGTCCGAGAACCTGGCCGAAGGCACCCGGCTGCCGAACGAGCGCGAGATGCTGGAGACCTACCAGGTCGGTCGCAGCACCCTGCGCGAGGCTCTGCGGCTGCTGGAGAGCCGGGGTGTGCTCACCATCAGGTCCGGCCGCGACGGCGGACCGGTCGTGCGCGGTCCCCGCGCCTCGGACCTGGGCGAGGCGCTGACGCTGCTGCTGCAGTTCGAGCGCGTGCCGTTCTCCGAGGTCTTCGCCGCCCGGCAGGCGCTGGAGCCCCGGCTCGCGCGGATGGCGGCCGAGAACATGGACGACGAGACGCTCACCGAGATGGCCGCCTGCAACGAGCGGATGGCCGCCAACCTCGACGATCGCGAGCTGTTCCGCAAAGAGAACTTCCGGTTCCACGAGCTGGTGGCCGCGGCGGCGCAGAACAAGGTGCTCGAACTGTTCTCCGCGGCGCTGGAGTCGGTCGCGGACGGGCTCGCCTTCGGTGTGGTGGCCGGTCAGTTCACGCACGCCCACCGCGCCGTCGCGCTGGACGCCCACCGCAATCTGCTCAAGGCGTTCATCACACGCGATCCCGACGCCGCCGAAGAAGCGATGCGCGTCCACCTCGAAGAGGGCCGGGCCTCGTGGGTCGCCGCCTACCGGGACCTGTCACGCCGTCCCGTCCAGTGGGCATCAGCGGCCACACAGGCCACGCGCACCGAATTCTGATCCCGAGCGGCTCCCTCCATCTGGCAGGCGGGCGCTTCCCGCTTCCATGGGCGCCGCAAACCCCGGCGTTCCTTCACCCGGGCTTGCCGGCCCCCTGCGGCACGAGGCCGCTCTTATCGGGCCGGCCGAGGTCACCGCCGTCGAACTCGGCGTCCCTGGAATCCGCACCGAGCGGCCGCGCCCACGCCCGTTCCCTCTTCCGGGCTCGCAGCTCTGGACCATAACATGATTATGGTAGGGAGTTTTGTTATGGTCGATCGACCTCGTGGCCCTGCCGGGTCGTCCGAACTGGAGGGGGTTCGCATGAGCGTGACATCGCCGGTCGAGTACCGGGTCGTCGACAAGATCGCCTACATCCGGCTCAACCGGCCCGAAACGGCCAACGCACTCGACCTCGACCTTGCCCTCGCGCTGTGCGCCGCCGCGCAGGCGGCCGGCGGCGACGAGTCGGTCCATCTCGTGACACTGACGGCGGCAGGCGGACGTTTCTGCGCCGGTGGCGACCTCGCCGCCATGGCGGCCGACGGCGACACCGGGAAGTACGTGTACAAGCTCGCGACGGCCGTCGACACGTTCACGAAGATGCTGTGGGAGATGCCGAAGCCCGTACTGGCGAGCGTCCAGGGCGTGGCCGCCGGCGCCGGCCTGGCGCTCGTGCTGGCCGCCGACCTCGTCGTGGCGAGCCGCGATGCGCGGTTCCTGGCCGCGTACGGTGCGGTCAACCTGACTCCGGACTGCGGCCTGTCCTACCTTCTGCCGAGGAGCGTGGGCGAGCACCGCGCGCTGGAGATGACGCTCCTGGACCGGGTGCTGACCGCGGACGAGGCCGGCGAATGGGGCATCGTCACCATGGTCTGCGACAACGCCGAGCTGGCCGCCACGACGGACGCCCTCGCCCGCAGGCTGCTCGCCAGATCGTCGTTCGCGCTCGGCAACACCAAGCGGCTCATCAGGCAGGGCTGGGAGCAGACACGGGTGGACAGCGGCTGGGCGGAGACCGCTTCCATCGCACGGGCCGCCGCGACTCCCGAGGCCGCCGACGCCATCACGGCGCTCTTCCAACGCTGAACCGGCAGCGTCCGGGCGTGCGGCCATGCCGGCGCCGGCGGCCAGGCGGCCAAGGGCCCGCTCGGAGGGACCGCCGAAAACACAGGCAGCCTGTTGACTTGGGGGTCACCGGCAACCTACGCTCTATTTCTGTTAAGTCTTATCAGAGATAGGAGTACGGGTGTGGAGGTCGTTCCGCTCAAAGCCGCGCTGGGTGCAGAACTGCGAGGCGTGGACCTCACCGAACCTCTGGACGACCGCGACGTCGAGACCGTGCGCAACGCGTTCGCCGACCACTTCCTGCTGGTCGTCCGCGATCAGCGCCTCAGCGGCGAGGACCAGGACCGGTTCGTCCGCTACCTGGGCCCGCTCCAGCGGTTCGACAACGGCGCCTATCACCAGTTCATGACGAACCAGGCCGTGGAGAACGCCGCGGAGGCCGGTTCGGGACGGCTGCTCTTCCACAACGACGGCGCCTACCGTGAACGCCCCCGTGCCGGGACGTCGCTCTACGCCATCGACGTCTCACCGACGTCCCCTCCGACGAGCTTCGCCAACGGCGTCCGCGCCTACGAGCTCCTGCCCGGGGAGCTTCGGCGGAGAATCGAGTCGCTCAGCGCGGTCCACATCCTCGACTACGACGACCCCGAGCAGGAGTCGAACCGTGTCCGGGAGGCCGACTTCCCAGCCGGAAGGACCTTGGCGGACGTCCGTCATGCCGTCCACCCGATGGTGGTGACCCTGCCCCACAGCGACCGCAAGGCCGTGTTCGTCAGCGAGTTCTACACCAGTCACATCAAGGAGCTCGGGCCCACCTCCGAGGAGGGCGAGGATCTCCTGCAGCAGGTCTTCAAGATCCTCTACCAGGAGTCCAACGTCCACTCGCACCACTACCGCAACGGCGACCTCGTCGTATGGGACAACCACGCCGCGCAGCACGCCCGCTCGGGCTCGGTCGACTCCAACCCGCGCCACCTGCGTCGCCTGGTCCTCGACCGGCTGTCGTGGAGCCGGACGGCATGAGCACCGAGCCGGCCCCTCGGCCCAACGCCTCCACCGGACAGGAGCCACCAGTGAAGGTCGGAATCATCGGTCTCGGCAACATGGGCGAACAGATCGCCGCCGCCGTCATCCGGGCGGGAATCGAGACACACGTCTACGACATTCGTCCCGAAGCGATCGCGAAGCTCGTGGCACAGGGTGGCCACGGCGCCGCCTCGGTCAAGGAGCTGGCCGAGGCGGTGGACGTCATCGGAGTGGTGGTCCTCAACGAACAGCAGGTCAGCCGGGTCGCGGACGACATTGCCGCGGCGGGGCGGCCCCGTACGATGGTCGTCCACAGCACCGTCACGCCCTCCTATGTCCAGGAACTCCACACGCGCCTCGCCTCATGCGGGGTGGCCGTCGTCGACGCCCCGGTCGCCGGCGGCGTCGCACGTGCCAGGACCGGTGACCTCACCGTCATGATCGGTGGAGACGACGCGGTGGTGGCCGGCCTCGGTCCCGTGTTCGAGGCCATCGGCCGCGACATCTTCCACGTGGGCCCGGCGGGCGCCGGAACGGCGGTCAAGCTGGCCGTGAACTTCATGACCATCGCGGGCTACGCCCTTGAGATCGAAGCGATGGAGATGGTCCGGGCCTACGGGCTCACCGAGGACGCGCTGAGCACCGTCCTCACCACCAGCTCCGCGGACTCGCGTGCCGTGCGCCGGTGGGGCTTCCATGATCGTCTTCGGCGTGCGGCGCCCCCGGGGACCGAACCGTCGCACCTCGTCATGCGCAAGGACGTCGCCTCCTTCGCGACCGCCGGGGGCCAGGCCGGCCTGATCCTTCCGCTGGCGGCCGTCGCCGCGCAGACCCTCCTCGGCACGATCGAGAAACGCGACCGGTACCTCGACGAACTGGGCGACGTGCCTCCCGTTCCGTGCTGCGCGGCCTGCACCCAGGAACTGATCCCGCCGTTCCGGGAGGCGGGCGTGCACCCTGAGTGCGCCACCTCGTAGCCCGGACGATCCACGCCCGCTCTTCGACATCCCGGGTCGGATGGTCCCGCTGACCAGGGGCGGGCGTGGACGGCGAAAGATGCACAGGAAGACTGCGTAGGCCGCCTGAGGAAAGCGATAGGGTGGGCGCGTGGAGACCGATTCGACAACGCCGGAACTCGCCATGGCGCTGTCACTCGCGACCGCCAGGCTGCGGGCCCGCCTGCGCAGCGAACAGGCCGAGGTCACCACCGGCCAGAACATGTCCCAGCTTTCGGTGCTCGGCCGCATCTCCGAGGCGGGCACGACGACCGCCAGCGAGCTCGCCAAGGCCGAACACGTCCGCCAGCAGTCCATCGCCGAGACGGTGGCCGGCCTCAAACGGCAGGGGCTCGTGTACAGCCGGCCCGATCCGTCCGACGGCCGCAAAGCGCTCCTCAGCCTCACCGAATCCGGCGCGGATCTCGTCCGCTCGATCGTCGAGCACCGCGGGGCATGGCTCGCCCGCGCCCTCGACGCCCACGTCACGGCCGCCGAGCGGGCGGTGCTGGCGCAGGCCACCGAGATCATGTTCCGGCTGGCCGACTGCCCCCCGCTGCGCGAGGCACCCCCGCCCGAGCGCGAGACGCCCTGAGACGCATTCTCGACCCAGACCCGAAGCCTCGCCGGGCGCCGCACGGGTGCGCCGAACCTGTGTCAGCGCACCTGTCGCGGCGGCGGCGCCGGCCGCGACAGGTGCCCGCCACGGCGTGATTCGCTCCGCGCCCGGCCACAGCGGGGACGGGGCGAGATCAGCGGTGGAATCGCACCGGCATCGCCGTCCAGCTGTTGCGGATGATGTGGATCACCGGAGTGGCCGGCGCGGCGAGCTCGATGCGCGTGAACTCGTCCAGCAGCGCATTGAGCACGATCGGTGCCTCAAGGCGGACGAGTCGCGACCCCGCGCACACGTGCGCTCCGGCCGAGAAACTGAGGTGCTTGACGCTTTCGGCCCGGCTGACGTCGAAGCGGTACGGATCGGGGAAGACCGCCTCGTCACGGTTGGCGGCCATGTACATCAGGTAGACGTGCTGACCTTCCCGGATGAGCTGACCGTTGAGCTCGGTGTCCGCGACAGCTGTACGCAGGAACGCGCGCGCGGGAGTGACCCAGCGAAGTGTCTCCTCGATCGCGAGAGGGACCAGCGACCGGTCATCGCGGAGCTTCTGCCACTGGTCGGGGTGCTGGGCCAGTTGATGGACCAGCCCGGCGAGCAGCGCGCGGGTCGTGTCGCTCCCGGCCGCCATCATGGTCATGGCGAACATGACGACGTTGGCCTCGGAGACCTTCTTCTGGTCCAGCTCCGCCTCTAGCAGGACGGTGAGCAGGTCCTCGCCACCGGGATTCTGCTTCTTGGCCTCGATGCTCTCGATGATGTACCGCTGGAGGCTCTGGAACTCGGTCGCCGCGGCGCGGAGCTCGTCGAACGTGAGGTCGGCGCCGAGCTTCTCCAGCTCGTCGCTCCAGTGCTGGACCCGCTTGACGTCGGTGTCGGGGAGTCCGATCAGGTGCGTCGCGGCGATGATCGGGACCACGCTCGCGCTGGGGATCCAGTCGACCACCTCGCCGGATCCGATCCCGCGGACCAGGTCGCGGACGACCTCGGTGAGCGTGCCCCGCATCCGTTCCAGTGCGCGGGCCGAGAACGCGGGGGCGATGACGCGGCGAAGCTCCTGGTGCCGGGGCGGGTCGGTGGTGCCGACCTGCTCGCCGCCCTTGGGGAAGAAGCTGTCGGTCAGCAGCTCGCCGCCGGCCTGGGCCTGGTACTTCACGTCGTTCAGGAACAGGCCCCTGGAGCTGACGAACTCCGACGGGCGGCGGGTCACGGCGTGGATGTCGGCGTGCCGGGTGAGGACGAACGTGTCCAGGGGCTCGTAGTAGTAGAAGGGCTGCTCTCTCCGCATCCACTCGAACGTGGGCCACGGGTCGTCGAGGTAGAAGTGCGGGTCCTCGATCGGGACGGTTGGTGCGGCGACGGACATCTGCGCCCTCCGTAAATAGTGTTACTGTAATCAACGTAATGAGGGTCACATTGGGTCGTCAAGAGTCCGTGGCCCGCCGTCCATCGACCGGAGAGGCGGATGAGTCAGATGCAGCGTGTCGGAGCTGACCCCCGCGTATGCATGGGGTCCGGGCTCTGCGAACACATCGCGCCGACCCACTTCAAGGTGGAGAACGGCGCCGTGACCCTGATCGAGGAGGTCGTGGCTCCGGACCGGGAGGACGAGGTCACGGAGGCCGTCGACGCCTGCCCGACCAGGGCTCTTCGCCTTCTCTCGGGGCCCTGAGCGCGTCCCTGGTCTGGATGACGGTCTCGGGTTCTTCGCCCTGCGGCCGGCCGGGCGTCGTTCACGGCCTTTGCAGGCGGTTCAGGTGGACGCGCTGTGGACGAGGTCGTGGACGGCCTCGCTCATGGTGACCGGATCGATCTCGCCGAGCGGCACCGAGTCCTTCGGGGCATGGGCCGGGGCGGGGCCCGCCCACAGAACATTGATCTTCTGGTCCTCGCCCTCGCCGTACATGTAGTAGGAGAGGCCGGGGCTCAGGCCAGCCACGACGTACAGGCCCGCGGGGTCGCGCCGGGCGAGCCAGCCGCCCGCGAACTCGCCGGCCGCGTCCACGGACTCCCAGCGTCCCTGGGAATGACCCTTGGCCTTGCCGTAGGACAGCACCAGGCCCTCTACCCGGGCGAGCCGGTGCGCGGCGCGCTCGTCGGCCGTGAGCCGGTAGACGGGCCGTCCGAGCTGCGCGAACGGCTGGAGGATCTCGTAGCCGGCGAACAGTTCCGCCCAGGCGTCGAGGTCGTCCAGCAGGATCGGGTGGGCGATGCCGATGCGGGCGTCCGGCGCCGGGGTGAACGGGGCGCCGTCGACGTCGGCGCAGGTGCGGTCCTCGGCGACGCGGAAGGCGGTACCGCCATCGGTGATCCACACCAGCCGGCGGACGATGTGCCCCATCAGCGGGTGGGCGACGAACAGGGTGCGGAAGTCGTCCGGCGTCCAGCTCCGCCGGGTGGTCATGGCCTTTTCGAGGCGCTTGATCTCCTGGTCGGCGATCGTCCGCAGGTCCTTCTTGAGGCCGGTGAACAGGGCGTGCGCGGCCGGGGCGAGGGCCGGATCGTCCTTGGGGCCGGGCTTGGGCGCGCTCTTGCGGACTTTGCCGTTCGGCTCCACGACCAGCGGGACGAGCTGCCGGTCGAAGGTCACGGTGAACCGGCGCGGGCCGTAGTCCAGGACGAGGGCGCCCTGGGCGTCCAGGCCGAAGTCCGGGACGGCGCGGTCGGCCAGGGCGTCCGGGGTGATGCCGCGCGCGGCGGCGATCTCGTCGATCTTCCGGGTCGCCTTGGCTTTGAGCCCCTTGTACCTGCCCCGCCGGGTCAGCTCGAACAGGTGGGTGAGGGCGACGTCGGAGCCGATCTGGGCGAGGACGTCCAGTGCGGCGGCGGCCCGGCTGCCGGCGCCTTCGCCGGGCCAGATTTTGATCAGCGGGCTGAGCCGCCGCACCGTCGTGTCGTCGCCGATCAGGCCGAGCTGCGCCAGCGCCCAGTTGTGCCGGGTGGGCGCGCCGACCGCATACCAGCGCTGGAACAGCGCCCAGGAGAACTCGGCCAGCGAGTGCCGGTCGCAGAACTCGCGGACGGCCATGACATCGGGGGCCTTCTTGGCGAGCAGGTTCAGCAGGCACCTGGTCGCGTTCACGGGCAGTGCGCGGTCGCGGCCGCGGGTGAGGATCCGCGGAAGCAGCGCCGGGTCGGCCCAGTCCACCTTCGCGCTGTGGGCGGGCTTGCCCGCGAGCACGCCGGGCAGGTCGCCGCCGTCGGGGACCGCCGGTCGCGGCAGCAGCGCCTCGACGGCCCCCGAGGGCGGCGCCTCGGCCAGGCCGGGCTCGGTGTACAGCAGCCCGCGCAGCAGCCCGGCCGCTTGCAGGCCGCGGGTCGTGCCGTTGTCGGCCAGCGGCGCCAGCACCCGGAGCGCAAGCTCCGGATACCGTTCGGCCGCCTCCTGCAAGGCGGCGGGCACCCCCTTTTCACCCATGTGGTCGAGCAGGACGGGGAAGATTTCCTCGTCGGCGATCTCCAGGAGGGCCCGCACCACGATCGGACGCGTCTCATCGGCGTCGTCGTAGGGGTACCCGAGTGCCCTGCCGAGCAGCGGGAAAGCATCCGAGCCCAGCCCGTCGAGCAGCGTCCCGATCACGGCGGGGGTCACCGGTATCCAGCCGATCCGGTTGACGTGCGCGGCCCTGGACAGCGAGCAGAGCACGTGTTCGTGGTCGAGGACGCTCAGGCCGGAGGGGTCGTCGAGGGACTCGTCCGTCCAGGCCCTCTCGGTCGGGACGAGATAGGAGGCCGTGCAGCGCCTCCAGGCGTCGCCGCGGTGTGCCGCCAGACGCGCGACGGCGTCGCGGTATTCGGCGTCGGGAGCCGCCGCCAGCAGCGTGCGGAGCCGCTTGACCACCGTGTCCCCGGCGATCCACCGGCCCGCGGCGACGTGGTCGTCGCAGATCGCACGCCGGATCTCGCCGCGCCATCCCCTGGGCGGGTCGTCGTGGGCGTAGGAGACGAGCCAGACGACACCGCCGGAGTCGGAGGTCATCGGCCGCGGCACCGGGCCGAGTTCGATGGAGGACACCTCGGTGACCGCGCAGGCGGCGAAGGCGAGCCCGTGGTCCAGTACCCAGGCGTCCAGGAAGGCCGCGCCGTCGACGTCCTCCAGGTACTTCACCGCCACCGCGGCGGCGGCCGCCGCGCCCGCCGGGTCGGGCTCGCCGTCCAGCCATGCCCGGACGGCCTTGCCGAGTTCCGGGACGGTGCGCTCGTGCTCCAGCATCTCCTCGGCGATCGGGCGTGCCACGCGCGCCCAGTCGCGCGCCCTCCGCGCAGCGTCCTCGTCCAGAACGGGCCTCGGCCCCGGGATGCCGCCGTGCCTCGGATGGAAGTGCTCACGCCACTCGACCGGAATGTTCACTCTCTTGACCATGGCCCTGCAAGCTAGCGAGCCCGGCCGACATTTCCGTTACCCGTGGTAGTCGGCCGGTTGAGGACGCCGCGGGTGGTCCGGCCCTGTCCGCTGATAGCGGTGCCGGCCGTGGGATCGGTCGCTACCGTGGGCACATCGGACAATTTCACAAGGGGAGCGCAGGGTGACCGACGACCGTGAACCAATGATCCGCGACGACATCCCCGCCTCGGCGCGGGTGTACGGATGGGCGCTGGGCGGCAAGGACAACTACCAGGTCGACCGTGACTTCGCGTTGAAGACGGCGCCCGCCTTCCCGGAGTCGATCGACATCAGCCGGCAGAACCGGCTGTTCCTGTACCGGGCCGTGCGCTACCTGGCGACCGAGGCCGGGATCCGCCAGTTCCTGGACATGGGCTGCGGGCTGCCCACCAACAACAACGTCCACCAGGTCGCCCAGCGGTTCACCCCCGATGCCCGCGTCGTCTACGTCGACATCGACCCCATCGTGCTGGCCTACGGCCGCGCGCTGCTGGCGGGGGACGGCTCCACCATCGTGATCAACGCCGACTTCCGCGACCAGGAGGCCCTGCTGGCCCACCCCGACGTGCGGCGGCTGATCGACTTCGACGAACCGCTCGCGGTGCTCTTCCTGTCGGTCGGACACCACCTGACCGACGCCGACGATCCGCGCGGCATCCTGCACAACGTCATGGACCGTGCCGCGCCCGGCAGCCACCTGGCGTTCTCCCAGATCGTCTGCTCCGACCCCGACCGGGCCGCCGACCTGGAGGCCCGGATGAGCGCCGCCGGCATCCCCTGGCAGAACCGCACCCGCGAACAGGTCCACGCGCTCCTGGAGAACGGTCTGGAGCCGGTCGAGCCGGGTCTGGTGAACCTCCTGCACTGGCGGCCCGATCCCGACCAGCCGCCGCTGCCGCCCGTCCCCGACGAACTGGCCCAGTTCGTCGGCGCCTCCAGGATGGGGCGGGACATGTGCGAATACGGCGGTGTCCTCCGCAAACCGTGACGAGGGCGGTCATCGGGCGGCCGCGACGGCGGCGAGGAGGCGCCCCGCCCGGTCCGCCAGTTCGACCAGGGAGCCGCCGTCGAGGGCGTCGCCGAGCAGCGAGCCGCCGGCGCCGACCGCGAGGGCGCCCGCCGCGATGTAGCCGGCGGCGTCGTCGGGCCCGATGCCGCCCGCCGGCAGCAGGAGGACGTCCCGGAACGGGGCGCGGAGGTCGCGCAGGTACCGCGGCCCGAACACGCGGGCCGGGAACACCTTGACGGCGGTGGCGCCGAGATCCCAGGCACGGGCGACCTCGGTCGGGGTGAGGGCGCCCGGGTAGTAGGCGATGCCGTGCTCGCGCGCCACCGCCGCGACCTCCTCGCGGGTGTCGGCGGCGCCGAGGAACGACGCGCCCGCGGCCACGGCGGCGGACGCCTCGGCGGCCGTCCGGACCGTTCCGGCGCCGAGTTCGACACCGGCGGGCAGCCGGTCCCGGGCGGCGCGCAGCGCGTCCGGCGCGCCCGGGGCGTTCAGCGTGATCTCCAGGCAGCGGACGCCGGCCGCGACGAGGGTGTCCAGGACGGCGGGGACGCGGCCGGGGCGGGTGCCGTGCACGACCGCGACGACTCCGGTCGCCGTGAGCGCGTCTCCCGGCGCCAAGCGGGGACTCATGGTCGTCCTCCCAGAGGTACGTGCGGATCAGGTCGCCGGGGCGCGGCGGCGGCCCGTCCGCTCCACGGTCGTCCATCCCGTACCCCGTGAGCCGGACCCATTTCAGTTCGGCGAGCCGCTCAAGGCTCGCGGCGTACTCGGGCACGCGCGTGTCATGCGGGTTTTGCGGCGAGAACCGGCCGCCGGTGAACCTCTTATTAGAGCCTCGCCATTTGGTGATCAAGAAAATCGCCGCACGCCGGGCTTAAATACGACCGGAAAGGCTCGCCATACAGAAAAGGCTCGGGGCCGGACCATTGTGCGGTCCGGCCCCGATTGGGGTTTCAGCTACGAGTCAGAGCTCAGAACTGAGTCTGCACCGTGACCCCGCTGAAGGCGTTCTTTCCGTAGAGGGTGATGTAGTGGTAGCCGGCGGCCGGGCTGGCGACCGTGATGGACTCGTTGTTGCCGGCGTTGATGGACCGCTTGGTGTAGCTGGTCTCAGTGGCCCACGTGCTGCCGTTGTAGTACATGTCGGCGTCACCCGTCCCACCGGACGAGGTGATGGTCAGCGAGCTGACGCCCGACGGGACGTACAGGTACATGTAGTACAGGTCGCCCTGGGCACCCGACAGGTTGCTGCGCTTGCAGTTCCGGTCGAGCTGGCGGGCGTCGGTGCCGGTGCACTCGGTGCCGCCGCCTCCGCCGCCGCCACCGGCGGCCACGGCGACCTGCTGGGACGTGGTGCCGGTGGCACCGCCGTTGTCGGTCACCGTGAGGGAGACGGTGTAGGTGCCGTCGGCCCCGAAGGTGTGGGACGGGTTCGCCGCCGTCGAGGTGGCGCCGTCACCGAAGTCCCAGCGGCGGGAAGCGATCGTGCCGTCGCTGTCGGTGGACTGGTCGGTGAAGGAGACCCCGAGACCGTTCGCGGAGTAGGTGAACCGGGCGGACGGCGCCTGGTTGCCGCCACCGCCGCCACCGCCGGCGCAGGCACCCGACGCGCACGCGGCGAGCCAGGTCCACCAGTCGCTGTCGTAGCGGCTGCCGATCGTGCTGGTCAGGAACGTACGGGCGGCGTTCCAGTTACCGCTCCGGTAGTAGCCGAGCACCGTGGCGATGTCGTTCGGGTGCTTCTCGAACATGTACCGCACCGCCAGGTAGCCCCAGTAGTAGATGCGGGTCGTGTCGTGGCTGTAGGTGGTGTCGAACAGGGTGCTGAGCGCGTAGGTCCTGTTGGCGGCCTGCGCGATCGCCGAGTCGTTGACCACCTGGCGGTAGGAGTAGGAGACGTACTCGGCGAATCCTTCGATCCACCAGATGGTCGGCGTGGTGACGTTGGAGTTGAAGTCTCCGTACATGTCGAACCGGCCATCGAGGTAGTGCGTGTACTCGTGGTTGAGGTTCCAGATCTGGAAGGTGGGACGCACCCACTCGGCCTCGTAGGCGATGAACCTCGGCTGGTTGCCGGCCGCGGCGGGGTCGCCCTCCAGGTACATGCCACCGTTGTTGGTGTCGATGCCGAACATCGCACCGGCGTACGTCTGGTAGTCGGTGCTGGAGTTGAAGACGCAGACCTCGATCGTGCTGTTGTTGTCGTTCGCGACGGGCCTGTTCCCGTCCTTCACGAGGCTGTGGAAGTAGGCGTCCTGGTTCGTCAGGCTGGCGCAGCTCTGCTGCAGCTCCGACGAGGTCATGTCCTGCGCCCGGATCTTGATGCTGGAGCTGCAGGTGTAGTTGATCGTCAGGACGCTCGCCGCGAGCCGCTGCGAAAGGTTGCACGTGTCGTAGTACGTGCAGTTCGCCTTGTCGTAGGAGTCGGTCATCTCGGCGACACCGACCCACAGCGGGGCGGTCGGGCCGGTGATGGCGCTCTGGCCGAGCAGGCCCTTGGCCTGGGGCCTGACCGTGCTCTGGAGTGCGGTGTGCTGGAGGAACCGGGCCAGCTCACGTCCGGCGTTGGACGCCAGGTAGCTGCGGTCGGTGCTGAGCAGCGAAAGGTGGCTGGTGGCGAAGTTGTTGAGCGTGGTGAGGACGCTCGGGTCCGACTGGACCGCGGTGACGAACTCCGGCACCTGGTGGCCGCGGAACAGCACCGTGTAGACGTTGTTGACCGCGTTGAGCATCCACCAGGACGCGTCGTAGGAGCTGTTGTAGCCGGTCAGGAGCCGCTTGATCACGTAGATGTAGCGGGCGTTCTCCTCGGCGCTGTCGATCAGCGTGACCGCCTCGGCGAGGACCTCGCCGTTGGCGTCACTGACCGTCGACGACTTGGCGTTGCCGAAGAAGGCGTCCAGGCCGGACTGGATCGCGGCCTTCAGCGACGGGCCGTAGGTCCCCACGGTGGAGGAGTTGTACCAGTGGACGTAGTAACCGGCGCGCAGGTACAGCACGAGCTGGGCGGTGCCGCCGGTGTTGTCACCGGTGTAGTAGAGCCCGTTGTCGCGCAGCCCGTACGCGACGCTCGTCATCTGCGACTCGCGGAACGCGTAGTAGGCGTCCGTGCCGGTCAGGCTGAACAGCGAGTTGATGCAGTCGGTCGTCGACGCCTTGATCTGCTGAACAAGGGCGCTACCGGAGCGGCTGGTGAAGTCGCTCGCGCTGCACGTGGCGGCCGCCTTGGTGGTGGCGGTCGCGCCCTTCGCGCCCTTCTTCGTGACGTTCTTCATGGACGGACGCTGGTGCTTCGCCGGCTTGCGAGGCAGGTCCAGGTCGGTCTTCAGCGCGTCCTTGTTGGCGGCCAGCGGCGGGCGGTCCTTGGCCTGGAGCGGGGTCTTCTGGACGTGCTTGGCATCGTCACCGCCGAGCCGCGCGCTGATGGGCGGGGGCTTCGGAGCGGCGTCGGCGGCGGGCGCGGCCATGACGGCCGCGCCGAGAGCGACCGCCACCGACGCCACCAGGCATCGGGCTGATCTGCGTCTGTTACTCACGGGGGATTTCCTCCGGGGGTCATCCGGCAGGTACCGGATGGGTTCGCAGGGGCTCCGGGGGTCCAACTCCCGGAGGGTCGAAGGAAAGCGTGCGCCCGCAGTGTGCGGAGTGGATTCGCGCCGTGGTCATATCAGGTCCCATCGATCTGGGTTATGGACCTCTCACCCTTGACAATGGCTGAAATTTCACACTGCAATTGCACGTCCCCCCTTCAGGAGGTATCTGTGAGACTCCCGAGCAAGAGACGTGCTGGCGCCGCGATTGCCGCGTGCGGAGCCGTCCTGACCGCTACGGCACTGGCCGGCCCGCCACCGGCCGGCGCCGCACCGGTGAAGAAGCCGGTGCTGGACTGGAAGTCCTGCGGCGATCCCGACTACCCGACGCTGCAGTGCGCGATGCTGGAGGTGCCGCTCGACCACGCCCACCCGGACGGGCGCACCGTCAAGATCGCGGTGAACCGGCTGCCCGCCACCGCGCCGAAGGAGAAGCAGCAGGGGCCGATCCTGCTCAACCCCGGCGGTCCGGGCATCAGCGGGCTGTGGATGGCGTCCTGGATCCCGTCGCAGCTGCCGCCCGACGTCGCCGCCGCCTACGACTGGATCGGCTTCGACCTGCGCGGCTCCCAGGGCAGCGAGCCGCACATGGCCTGCGACCCGAACTACTTCGTGGGGCCCCGCCCCGACTTCCAGCCCAGCCAGGGCACCACGAACACCTGGCTCAAGAAGACGGCCGGGTACGTTAAGAGCTGCACCGAGAAGTACTCCTGGCTGCTGCCGCACCTGTCGACCGTCGACCACGTCCAGGACATGGAGAGCATCCGGCAGGCCCTCGGCGCGAAGAAGATCAACTTCTTCGGCTGGTCGTACGGGACCACGCTTGGCTCGACCTACACCCAGCTGTACCCCAACCGCGTCCGCCGGTTCGTCCTGGACAGCATCGTCGGGCCGTCGATCTCCTGGTACGACCACAACGTCCAGCAGGACCTCCAGCACGAGAAGCGGTTCAAGGCGTTCACCGAGTGGGTCGCCAAGGCCGACAACGTGTACCACCTCGGCACCGACGCGGACGACATCGAGGCGAAGTGGTACGCGATGCGCGCCAAGCTGCGCGCGAACCCCGTCGGCACCATCGGCCCGGACGAGTTCGACGACACCCAGGTCGCCGGCGGCTACAACATCCTGCGTTGGCCGAGGCTGGCCACCGTGCTGTCGGCCTACACCAACTCGGGTGACACGGCCCCGCTCGTCACGGCCTACAACCGGTACGCGGCGCCGGACCCGTCCGACGACTCGTTCGATCTGTACAACTCCGTGATGTGCAGCGACAGCAAGTGGCCGCGCAACTTCCGGTACTGGCAGAAGGACCAGGCCAAGGTCAACGAGAAGGCGCCCTTCTACACCTACAACAACATGTGGTTCAACGCCCCCTGCCTGTACTGGCCGGTCAAGGCGGGGCACCGCACCAAGATCACCGGGAAGGGGCTGCCTCCGGTGCTGCTCTTCCAGGCGACCGACGACCCGGCGACCCCGTACGAGGGCGGCCTGGACATGGCACGCGCCATGCCGAGCGCCAGCCTCGTCGTGGAGAGGGGCGGCGGCAGCCACGCCATCACCTTCTCCGGCAACCAGTGCCTGGACGACCTCCTGGTCGACTACCTCCGGGACGGGAAGGTGCCCGCCAACCGCGGCCTCATCGACCGTACCTGCGAGAAGAACCCCGACCCCGACCCGGTCTGGGTCGCCCCCGCTCCCGCGATCAAGGCCACCTCGGTGACCGGGAACGTTCCGCGCCAGTTCCGCACCTGACGCGGCTGCTCCCCCTGTGATCGCCCGGGCTACGTAGCGGGCGAGGGCCGGGCGCCGTCATCGGCGG
Organism: Actinomadura formosensis NBRC 14204; assembly: GCF_001552155.1. Taxonomy (GTDB): domain Bacteria; phylum Actinomycetota; class Actinomycetes; order Streptosporangiales; family Streptosporangiaceae; genus Spirillospora; species Spirillospora formosensis. The sequence continues at coordinate 51,206 of NZ_BCQQ01000022.1, forward strand.
CCCGCACGGACGCGGTACACGACCGCGACCGGCGGCACCGCGATGGCGGCGCCCGCGCCGTTTCCGGCCGCGGATCCCGGCGGCGCGGCCGACACCGGCCAACGGGGGCGGCCGACACCGGCCAACGGGGCGGGCGGCGCCCGCCGGTGGTCCGGCCGCGGCGGCCGCGCCGCGGTGCCGGTAGCGTCGGGCGGCATGCGGGTTCATGTGGGGTGCGCGATGTGGGCGCACACGCGGTGGCAGGGACGGTTCCTGCCACCGTCGCTGCCACCGGGGGAACGGCTGCGCGCCTACGCGAGCTGGTGCGACGCGGTGGAGGGCAACACGACGTTCTACGCGACACCCGCGCGGAGCGCGGTCGAGTCGTGGGCGGAGCAGACCTCGCCCGACTTCCGGTTCGTCGTCAAGCTGCCGAAGACGGTCACGCATGAGCGGCGGCTCGCCGGGGCCGGCGAGGAACTCCGGTCGTTCCTCTGGGCGATCGAGCCGCTGGAGTCGCGGACGCACGCGCTCTGGGTGCAGCTGCCGGGGTCGTTCGGCCCCGGGGACCTCGGGACGCTGGCCGCGTTCCTGCGCCGGCTCCCCACCGCGCACAGGTATGCCGTCGAGGTGCGCCATCCCGCGTTCTTCGAGGACGCCGGATGCGCGCGGGACCTGGAGCGGGTGCTCGGCCGGGTCGGCGCCGAATGGGTCCCGTTCGACACCACCGCGTTCTTCCAGAGCCCGCCGACCAGTGACGCCGAACGGGACGCGTGGACGAAGAAGCCGCGCGTGCCACGCCGGTCGGCCGCCCTCACCGAGCGTCCGATCGTCCGCTATCTGGGGCGGGACGACACCGAGCGCACCGTCCAGGGCTGGCGGTTCTGGGTGGAGCGGGTCGCCGGGTGGGTGCGCGAGGGCCGCTCACCGACCGTGTTCGTCCACACCCCCGACAACGCGGACGCCCTCCCGCTCGCCCGCCGCTTCCACGACGAGGTGAGAGCGCTGGCGCCGCAGGTCGAGCCGCTGCCGGAGCCGGTGCCGGCGGAGCCGCCCACGCTGTTCTAGCCGCCGGCGGGCCGGGACCAGGACGTTCGGCCCTGGGCTTTCACCGCCCCCTCGGCGATCATGGACGGGCAGGGGTCAGAAATGTCCTGCTCGGGTAGGTGAACGGCGTCCTCGCCGGAAGGAGAACACGCCATGCTGGTCCGGGAGGCGATGACCTCGCCCGTCGTCACGATCCCGCGGACGGCCACGGTCCGCCAGGCGATCCGCGTCCTGCACGAGCACGACATCACCGCGCTGCCCGTCGTGGACGCGGCGGGGCGGCTGGCCGGCATCGTCAGCGAGATGGACCTGCTGCGCGGGGTGTTCGAGCGGGATCCGCGCGCCTTCGCCCGGCCGGTCGCGACGACCGACAGCCCGCCGCCGCGCCTGGTCGAGGAGGTCATGACCCGCGAGGTGGAGACCGCGCGTCCCAACGGCGACGTCGCCACGCTCGCCGACACGATGATGCGGACGCGGATCAAGAGCGTTCCGGTGCTGGCGGGCTCGGAGATCGTCGGCATCGTCAGCCGCCGCGACCTCATCGCGATCCTCACCCGCGGCGACGCCCGCATCCGCGACGACGTGCTGGCCGCGATCGAGGAGTACGGGCCGGACGGGCGCACCTGGGACGTCTCGGTGCGGGACGGCGCCGTCGAACTGCGCGGCGTCGCCGGCGATCAGGCGCGCCGGATCGCCGACGTCCTCGCCCGGACCGTCCCCGGCGTCACCCACGTCTCGATCCAAGGATGAGGACCACCATGCCGACCAACCGGGGGCGTTCCTGATGCGCGTCATATCCGAGTCCCACCTCGCCACGGTGCTGGCGGACCTGCCCGGCCGGCCGCGGGTCGTGGCCGGCGGCAACTTCGCCACCCCGTGGCGCGCCCTCGCCGTGCTGGACGCGGCCGCCGCCGAGTACCGGCTGTTCATGCTCAACGCCCAGGGCGACCTGCCCGAGCGCGACGGCGTGGAGCTGGAGACCCCGTTCGTCGGGGCGGGCATGCGGGGGCGGGCGAACCTGCGCTACTTCCCGTCGCGGCTGTCGCTCGTCCCGAACCTGCTGAAGGGGTCGCTGCCGCCCGACGTCGTGATCATGCAGACGTCGGCTCCGCGCAACGGGACGGTCTCCCTCGGCGTCGAGGTCAACATCCTGCCCGCCGCCGTCGAGGCGGTACGCGCCCGGGGCGGGCTGGTGATCGCCCAGCTCAACCCGCGGATGCCGCACACCTACGGCGACGCCGTGATGACGATGGACGAGATCGACTACGCGATCGAGTCCGACGAGCCGCTCGCCTGCCCGGTGCCGCGGCCACCCGGCGACGTCGCCCGCGAGATCGGGGGACGGGTGGCGCGGCTCGTCCCCGAGCGGGCGACGCTGCAACTCGGCATCGGCGCCGTCCCGGACGCCGTGCTCGCCTCGCTCCTCGACCGGCGGGGCATCGGGATCTGGTCGGAGATGTTCAGCGACGGCGTCCTCGCGCTGGAGAAGGCCGGGGCGCTCGACCCGGACACGCCGATCACCGCCTCGTTCGCGTTCGGCAGCACGGAGCTGTACGACTGGGCGGACGGCAACCAGCGCGTCCGGATGCTGCGCACCGAGAAGACCAACGACCCGAGCCTGATCGCGCGCCGGCCCCGGCTGGTGTCGGTGAACTCCGCGCTCCAGGTCGACCTGTTCGCGCAGGCCAACGCCAGCCGGGTGCGCGGGGCGATCTACTCGGGGTTCGGCGGGCAGACCGACTTCGTGGTGGGCGCGCTGCACTCGGCCGGCGGCCGGGCGATCATCGCGCTGCCGTCCTGGCATCCGCGGGCGGACGTGTCCACGGTCATCCCGCGGCTGGCCGGGCCGGTCACCTCGTTCCAGCACAGCTTCATCGTGAGCGAGCAGGGCACGGCCACGATCTGGGGGCGCGACGCGGTGACGCAGGCCCAGCAGATCGTGGACCGGGTGGCGCACCCGTCCGCCCGCGACGAGCTGCGCGAGCAGGGACGGGAGCTCGGGTTCCCGCTGCGGTGAGCCGGGTCACTTGCCGGCCTTGACGCGGGCCTTCGCCTTCCCCGCCCTCTTCTTCCCGCCCTTCGGGCTCTTCGCGTCCTTGGTGTCCTTGGCGCTCTTGGTGTCCTTGGCGGGCGGGGAGGCGACCGCCTTGGCCTTGCCCGACGGCTTCTTGGCCTTCTTGCCGCCCTTGCCGCCCTTCGGCTTCTTCGGGGCGGGCGGCTCGACCGGCACGGTCACCGCCGTCGCCGGTTCGGCGGCGGCCTCCACGGCCGGGGCGGCGGGCTCCACGGCCGGCGCGGAGGCCGGGGCGGAGTCGCTCGCGGCGACGCGGTTCCGGAACGTCTGCCCGGACCGGAACCGCGGCACCTGCGCGGCGGGAACCTCGACCGGCAGGCCGGTGCGCGGGTTGCGGGCGCTGCGGGCCGGACGGGCGAGCCGGTCGAACGTCCCGAATCCGGTCACGATGACACGCTCCCCGGCGGACACCCGCTCCATCACGGTGTCGAACACGGCGTCCACATGCCGGCGAGCGGCGGTCTCGTCGCTTCCCGCGCGTTCCGCCACGACCCTGACCAGTTCACTGCGGTTCATGCGCCATGTCCTTCGCTAGGGCGGTATGTGCGGCCAGCCTAATGCCGCACGGCGCTCCGGTCCCGGCGATCCACGCCCTGGTCAGGGTGTTTTCCGGGCGACACCGCCGAGGGTGCCGACCCGGGCGGTGGCCGGGGCGTCGAACGGGGTCGGTTCGGGACGCCACCGGACGATCGGCACGAGGCCGGGTTCGACGAGATCGAGGCCGTCGAAGAACCCGGCGATCTCCTCCGCCGAACGCAGCAGGTAGGGGACGGCGCCGGTCTCCTTGTAGCGGTCGTGCGCCCGGATGTGGTCCTCGCCGGCCGAGACGCTGTCGGCGAGCGCGAGATGGCTGCCGGGCGGCAGGGCGTCCATCAGGCGGCGCACGATCGACCGCGCCTCCTCGTACTCCTGGACGTGCCCGAGCACGCCGATCATGGTCAGCGCGACGGGCCGGGACAGATCGAGCGTCCGCGCCGCGGCCCGGATGATCGCCGCGGGGTCGCGCATGTCGGCGTCGATGTAGTCCGTCGCGCCTTCGGGGGCGCTGGTGAGCAGCGCGCGGGCGTGCGCCAGCACCAGCGGATCGTTGTCGACGTAGACGATCCGGCATTCGGGCGCCACCCGCTGGGCGATCTCGTGGGTGTTGTCGACCGTCGGCAGCCCGGTTCCGACGTCGAGGAACTGGCGGATGCCGACCTCGCCCGCCAGATACCGGACGGAACGGGCGAGGAAGTGCCGGGCCGCGCGGGCGACCTCGACGATCGAGGGGAAGACCTGCCGGTACTGCTCCCCCGCCTCCCGGTCGACGGGATAGTTGTCCTTCCCGCCCAGCCAGTAGTTCCAGACCCGCGCCGAATGCGGGACGCTCGTGTCGATCTCGTCCATCACTCGCCCTATCCGCCGATGAAACCCTTGGATTTCAGCCGCATTTCGGCGACGTCCGCCCCCGGCCTCGCCGCCGGATTCCCGCAGGTCAGCCCCGGTACCTCGCTGCGCCCGCCGATGGCGGCGGCCTTGCCGAAATCGCGCTGATCGCCCTTGCCGCTGGCATCATAAATGGCACCCTCGGCCAATGTCGCGAGTCAGCGGCGGGGCGGCGCAGAAGACAGGGCTTGACCCTGCCGAGGCCCTGGAGAGGTCGAACCGGCGCGCCCGGCGGGCGGGCCGCCGGCTGAGCCGTCACAGCAGCGTGGCGCCCCAGACGACCGTCACCTGACGGGTCGCGCCCTCGGAGTCGGTGAACGTCAGCGTGCCCTGGCCGGGCAGGCCGATGAGCGCCGTGCGGAGGGTCAGTGTCACCCGCATCGTGGTGCCCTCCGACATCCCGCCCTGCATGTCCGACAGGACAAGCTGGTTCGTCGACGTCACCGCCGTCCACGACACCGGCCCGCTCCGCGCGGCGAGCTTCACCTGCGCGGTCTTGGTGCCGTGCATCTCGACCTTCACGGGGTGCACCACGAGGACGCCCGGCTCGGCGGGCGTATCGGGCGACGGCGACGGCGGCGACGGCGTCTGCGACGGGTCCTTGGGCTGCTGCGGGTCCTTCTGCTCGGTCTGCGGGCTGGCGAGCGGCGGTGCGGGACGGCCCTGAGGTCCGCCGCCGCCGTCGGGCCCCGGCGACGACGGCCTGCCATGCCCCGGGCCGCCCCCCGGCGCGTCGTGCGTGATCGACGGCTGTGGACGCGTGCGGAACGGCGGCCACGACAGCGTGCCGCCGCCGGGCCCCATCACCAACGTCGCGATGAGGGCGGAGACCAGCGCACCCACCATGCCTCCCCCGGTGAACAGCCACCGGCGGGTGAACGGCGACGGGACGTCCGGCTGGCTGGGCAGCCCGGACGGGGTGAGCGAGCCGCCCCGCGCGGCGATGTCGACCCGGTATCCGGCCAGTTCGGGGTCGGTGGCGGTGTGCATGACACGGTGCCGCAGCGCGGCCGGCAGCACGGGCGCGGGCGCCCGGCGCAGCAGCGCGGCGGACGTCACCCGGCGGCGGCGCAGGCAGCCGGCACAGCCGGCGACGTGCCGTTCGGCCGCCGGGTCGGTGGGGGAGTCGTCGGCCCGGCGATGCAGCACCCGCAACGCCCCCCTGCCCGGACGAGGCCCGGTGCCCTCCGCCCCGGCCGGGGCGCTCGCGGCCGGCCGGGTGACCGCCGCGGTTCCCTCGCGCCCGGCGGCGCACGCCTTCTCGGCGCGCTGGATCTCCTCCAGGAGCGCGGCCTCCAGCTGGGCGCGTCCCCTGCGCACGCGCGTCACGGCCCGCCGCGGCGACAGGCCGAGCGTCGCCCCGAGCCGGGCGGGACGCAGCCCGTGCCGGAACGCCAGGAGCATCACCTCCTGGTCGACGGGCTCCAGCCGGGAGAGGGCGCCGCGGAGGAGCCGGTGCAGCTCGTCCGAAGGCGGCCAGTCGAGCCCGGCGTCGTCGGTCTCGGCGTGGTCCGGGAACGGTGCATCGGAGAACTCGGCGCCCCGGTCCCAGAACAGGACCTTCGCGCGCCCCCGCCGGACGCAGCGGCGCCGGGCCGCCCCGTACACCCAGGAGCCCAGATGCAGGGGGTCGCGCATCCGGGGGGCGCGGCGGCAGGCGTCGATGAACGTGTCATGGACGATGTCGGCGGCGACCTTCTCGTCCCCCGTCATCGACATTGCGTAGTCGTAGAGGCGCTCGGCGTACTCGTCGTAGAGCGCGGCAAGGGCGGCCTCGTCGCCTTCATTCAGCCCCTTGACCAGTTTGCGGTCGGCTGAGTGTGCGGAGGTGGACAGCCTGGGCATGCACGCTCCCGGCAGCGGTGTGAGGGGGCCGCCCCCACGGGGTCATCCGGACGATCAGCCCACCTTGCATACACCCGCGAACCTCATCCGCACCACACCATCGCCCGAAATCACCATGAAGGTAACGCTGGGGTAAGTTATCGACCCACCCGGTGTCGGGACGGGCCGGCGGAGTGGCCCGGCGCCGCGTCAGTCGGCCCGCCGAACCTCCAGATCACCGTCCGCATAGCGGCGCCGCAGCACCTTCTTGTCGAACTTGCCGACACTGGTCTTCGGGACCTCGGTGATGAACGACCAGCGCTCGGGGAGCTGCCACTTCGGGATCCGTCCGGCGAGGAACTCCTTCAGCTCCGCCGCCGTGACGGCCGCCCCCTCCCGCAGCACGACCGAGGCGAGCGGACGCTCCTGCCACCGCTCGTCGGGGACGCCGACGACGGCCGCCTCCACGATGTCGGGATGCGCCATCAGGTGGTTCTCCAGTTCCACCGAGGAGATCCACTCGCCACCCGACTTGATGACGTCCTTCGCCCGGTCGGTGAGCACGAGGTAGCCGTCCGGCGAGAGCGTTCCCACGTCGCCGGTGCGCAGCCAGCCGTCGTGGAACTTCCCGGGGTCCTCGTCGCGGTGGTACGCGCCGGTGATCCACGGCCCGCGGATCTCGACCTCGCCGACGGCCTCCCCGTCGCTTGCCAGCACCCGGTCGCCGTCGCCGACGATCCGCATCTCCAGGCCGGCGAGGACGCGGCCCTGGCTGATCCGCGCCCGCCACGCGTCCGCGCCCTCCGCCCGTACCGGCGGATGCGCCACGGTCGCGACCGGCGACGTCTCCGTCATCCCCCATGCCTGGACGATCCGGACACCGAGCTCGTCGAACCCGCGCATCAGCGACTCCGGCACCGCCGACCCGCCGCACGGCACCAGCCGCAGCGAACGGAGGTCCGACCCGTGCTCCTTGGCGTGGCGCAGGACGTCCGACCAGATCGTCGGCACCGCCCCCGCGACCGTCGGGCGCTCCGTCTCGATCAGCCGGACGAGCGGCTCCGCCTGCAGGAACCGGTCCGGCATGACCAGCGAGGCGCCCGCCATGACCGCCGCGTAGGGCAGCCCCCACGCGTTCGCGTGGAACATCGGCACCACCGGCAGGACGATGTCGGACGCGCTGATCCCGATCGCGTTGCCCGTGCACGCCGCCATCGAATGCAGGTACGCGGACCGGTGCGAGTACACGACGCCCTTGGGGTTCCCGGTCGTCCCGCTCGTGTAGCACATCGCGGCGGCCGACCGCTCGTCGAGTTCCGGCCACGCGAAGCTCGCGGGCGCCGCGGCGAGCAGTTCCTCGTACGCGTGCAGTTCCTTGCCCGCGCCCTCCAGCGGGGCGGTGTCCCCCGCGCCCACGACGATCACGTGCCGGACGGTCTCGAACCGCGGCAGCACCGGCGCCAGCAGCGGGATCAGCGACCCGTCGACGATGACGACCCGGTCCTCGGCGTGGTTCGCGATGTAGACGAGCTGGTCGGGGAAGAGCCGCAGGTTGAGCGTGTGCAGCACCGCACCCATCGACGGGACCGCGAGGTACGCCTCCAGGTGCTCGCCGTTGTTCCACATGAACGTGGCGACGCGCTGGTCTCCGTCCACTCCGAGGCCGCGCAGCGCCCCCGCCAGCCGGGCGGCGCGCTCACCGACCTCCGCGTAGCTCCGGCGCCGAACCCCGTCCCCCGTCCAGGTGGAGACCCCGGCGTCGCCGAAGACCTCCGCGCCGTAGCGCATGATCGTGGTAATCGTCAGCGGGAAATCCTGCATGGTGCTCCGCATGAGCGCCTCCAGCTCGAAGCTGATTCCAGAACCGGATTCTTGCAGTGTTGTCCCAGGGTGACGAGCCCCCGAACTAGTACAGCTCGCGGAGGCGGGCCATGGCCCGCGAGACGGTGGATTTCACGGTGCCCACGCTGACGCCCAGGACTTCGGCCACCTCACGTTCGGACATGTCCTCGTAGTAGCGGAGCATGACGGCGAGGCGCTGGCGTTCCGGGAGGCGGTCGAGGGCGCGGCCGAGGGCGTCGTGCATCTCGCTGCGGTCGGCGTGGTCCTCGACGGGACGGTCGGGGAGCCGATCGGTGGGGTAGACGTCGAGTTTACGGCGGCGCCACCAGGAGATCTGGGTATTGACCATGGCGCGGCGGACGTAGCCGTCGACGGAGGAGCGGTCCTCGATGCGGTCCCAGGCAAGGTAGGTCTTGGCAAGAGCGGCCTGGAGAAGGTCCTCGGCCTCGGCACGGTCACTGGTCAGCCGGGTGGCGGCACGCAGCAGCACGGGCCTGCGTTCCGCCACGTACGCGCGGAACTCCTCATGCCGAGTCGCGTTCACATCATCACCGGACCAGGGGTCGGGGAGCCGCCGTCCGGCCGCTCCCGGGTATGGTCGACGATCGCAGAAGGATCGTAATTACGGTCCTTCAAAAACTACATATCCGGGTCAACCAGTTCATAATCCTCTGCCGAGGTGGATGAGACATCCACCGCGTGTCGACTTATCGCGACAAAACCGTCGACAGCCAAGGTCAAGGACGTGACTCTTAACGCAGCGTCTCCATGCCAACCGCCAGAGTGATCGATGTCGAGGTGCCGCGATGCCGTCCACACACTGTGACCTGCGCCGCCACCGTCGCGCGGCCGTGTTCGGGGCGGGGTCCGGGGCCGGTTTCGCGGGGGCGGGCCGCCCGCTGCGGGTGGTGAGCGGGGTCGTCCTGGACGCCAGTCCGCACCTGCTGATGCTGAACGCGGGCGGTACGGAGATCCGCCTCGCGATGAGCGGGGCCACGAAGGTCTGGCACGGCGGGCGCGGGAACCTCGCCGCGCTCCGGCCGGGCCGGCCGGTGATCGCCCGGCCCGGGAAGGACGGCCCGGCCGTCGAGCGGATCTGGGTCGGGATCGAACGTGTCGCCGGCACGATCCTCGCGTGCGGGAAGGACGCCGCGGAGGTGGACATGGGCCCCCACCGCGGGCGCGCCCACGTGGTGATCCCCCCGGACGTCCTGCAGCGGGTGCTGGTCCGGCATCCGCGCATGGAGCCCGGATACCTGATCGACGTGATCTGCGTCGGCTCCCCGGACGGGCCGCGGGCGGTGCGCCCCGGCACGTCCCAGCCCGGCTACCGGGCCGATGACCTCGCCGCGCCGGAGGTGACCGCACCCGTGCCCGGGGTGCTGCGCGGGACGGCGACCTGGTTCGGGGACGCCGGCGGTGAGGCGCCGGCCGGGGCGGCCTACCCCGCGGTCGACTCCGAGGGGGCCGCCGGGGGATGCGCGGACGCCCCGTCCGGCTGCGTGCCGTTCCCGTACCTGTCGGTGGGAAGCGAGGTCACCGTGCACAACGAGTGCGGCGGGCGCGCCGCGACCGTGCCGGTGGTCGAGTGCGGCTGCACGGCGGCCCGGTTCTGCGACCGGTGCGTGGACTGCGCCGCGTCCCCGCGCGGGCGGATCGTCGAGCTGACCCCCGCCGTGTTCGCGGGGCTCGGCGGCGATCTGGAGGCCGGCTGCTTCAACGCGGCCGTCCGGGTGGAGGGGCCATGGTGACGGCGTTCCAGAACACCCAGGTGCTGCTGCTCGCGGCGGTGCTGCTGGCCGCGTGCCTGGCGAAACTGACGGTCCGCGAGCAGGCGGCGGGCGCGCCCGACCACGTGCACGGCGTGCCGGTGCCCGCCGGGCTCGCGCGGCTGACGGCGCTGCGCCGCAACCGGGGGATGACGGTCGGGCTCGGGCTCGGCGAGGGCGTCCTCGGGCTGGCGCTGCTGGTGACCTCGCATCTGTCGGTGCGGCTCGCGACGACGATGGCGTTCGCGGCGGCGGCGTGGGTGGTCGGTGAGCTGCGGGTCCGCCGGCCGGACGCCGGTTGCGGCTGTTTCGGCGGCCTCAGCGCCAAGCGGGTCGGCCGGCGCAGCGTGCTGCGGGCCGTGCTGTTCACGGGCGCGGGGGTGGCCTCGCTCGGCGCGCCGCTCACGGGCGTGGACGTGCTGCGGGACGTGCAGGTCCAGGTCGGGCTCGTCTTCACGGTGGAACTGGCGCTGTTCGCGGCGCTGTCCCCGGAGCTGTCGGAACTGCTGGAGCGGTGCAGAGCGTCCGCCGACCCCCCGTGCGAGCGGCGGCGCAGCCCCATCGCGGAAACGTACGCGACACTCCACCGCAGCGCGGCCTGGGCCGAGCACGAGAACCTCATCGCGAGCGCCGTCCCGCTGGACGTGTGGCGGGAGGGCTGCTGGCGGTTCGTGGTCTACCCCGCCCGGGTGGACGGACGGGACGCGGAGATCGTGTTCGCGGTGTCGACCGCCGCGCACGACCGGCCCGTCCGGGCGGCGGTCGTCGTCTCTGCGCCCGTCTAGCCCTTTCTACGACCATCTACACCGAACGCTAGATAGCCGAATATTCACCGGACGGCACGGCTCGATGCAGCTTTCTACCGCCCTCTAGCATCGACGCTAGAGAACCCGATAGAGCCGGACCGGTCAGGAGGGTTGCGAGCGGAGGAACCTGCCGAAGTGCGGGACGGTGAACGCGACCATGCCGCGTTCGGCGCTGTAGATGAGGCCCTTCTTGATGAGCCCGTCGCGGGCGGGCGACAGGCTGGACGGCTTGCGGCCCAGCTCGTCCGCGACCGACGCCGTGGGCACCGGATCGTCGCCGAGCACGGCCATGGCGCGCATGTAGTCGCGCTCGGCGGGGGTGGCGCGCTCGTAACGGCTGCCGAAGAAGCCGACCGCGAGTTCGCTCTCCGCCTCCGGGGCGGCGACCCTGATGTCGTCGACGGTGATCGGGGTGTCGGGGGCGACGTCCCAGACGACCTTGGCGTACGCCTGGACGAAGTAGGGGTAGCCGTCGGCCGCGCCGTACAGCGCGTCGAGGGCCTCCTCGGTGAACGTGACGTCCTCCCGCTCGGCCGGCGCCAGCAGCGCGAAGTCGGTCGCCTCCCGATCGAGCCGGTCGATGCGGGCGTACCGGAAGAGCCGCTCGGAGTACGACTTGCCGGCGGACAGGACGGCCGGCAGATGCGGCAGCCCCGCCCCCACCACGATCAGCGGCCCGCCCACCTGCGACAGCTCGTGGCACGCGGCGCACAGCGCCGACACGTCGTCGGCCGGGATGTCCTGCATCTCGTCCACGAACAGGGCGATGCCGGCCCCGACGTCCGTGGCCACGGAAGCCGCGTCCACGAACAACTCGGTGAGGTCGATCTCCAGATCACCGGAATCCGCACGCCCCCGCGCGGCGGGCACGTCGATACCGGGCTGCCAGCGGTGCGCCCGCGCCCTGCCCTTCCCGGACGGCTCCGGCCCCGACTGCGCGAACGCCTTCAGCACGCCGAGGAACTCCTCGATGCGGTCGGGCGCGCGGTGCCGGGGCGCCAGCTCCCGGACGGCCCGGTGCAGCGCCGAGGCGATCGGCCGCCGGATCGACTGGTCGGGCCGGGCCTCGATCTTCCCCGTCCCCCACAGCCGCTGGATCGCCATCGACCGGAACGCGTTGAGCAGCACGGTCTTGCCCACCCCGCGCAGCCCGGTCACGATCATGCTGCGCTCGGGACGGCCGCGCGCCACGCGTTCGAGCACCACCTCGAACTGCTTGAGCTCACGGTCGCGGCCGGCCAGCTCTGGGGGGCGCTGCCCGGCGCCGGGGGCATAGGGGTTGCGCACGGGGTCCACGCTTGCGGACTCTATGAGGCGATATAGCTGCGGCCGTAGATTTGCGTAGAAATCGGCATGGCGTGTCGCGTGCTCCCGCCGCCGCCCGCAGCGCGCCGGGGCCTCCGGCCCCCTCGTGGCCACCGTCGCCACCATGTCGCCTCCCCGGGCGAGCGCGTCCGAACAACCCGTCGAACCTCTGTTCGACTATTCGAACACACTAGCGCACCCCCGGCCTCCCGTCACCCGGAACCGCACATCCCCGCCCGACGATGCGGAGGGGCCGCAGCCCCCGACGACGAAACCCCGGCGCGGCGCGCGGGACGGACCCCCGGACATGCCTCGGTCCAGGGGTCCCCTTCACGTCGGTCGTCAGAGTTGTTCGTCGGCTTCGGTGTGGTGGGGGACCTGTTCGGCCGGGACCGTGCCCATGCGTCCGGCCTGGAAGTCCTCGAATGCCTGGAGGATCTCGTCGCGGGTGTTCATGACGAACGGGCCGTAGCGGGCGATCGGCTCGCGGATCGGCAGGCCGCCGAGGATCAGGATCTCCCAGCCGTTCGCGCTGGCGAGAGGCTGGGTGTCGGCGGCGCGGACGACCAGGCCGTCTCCCGTGCCCCTGTGGTGGGAGCCCGCGAAGACCGCCAGTTGCCCCTCGTCCAGCCCGATCTCTTCCACGCCGGCCGTCCCGCGGCCGGAGAGGACGTAGACCATCGCGTTGAAGTCGCGCGGCCAGGGCAGCGTGAGCCGGGCGCCGGGCGCGACCGTCGCGTGCAGGTAGTTGATCGGCGTGTAGGTGACGCCGGGACCGTCGTATCCGGCGACCGACCCCGCGATGACGCGGACGAGGGACGAGCCGTCGTCGGCGGCGAGCAGCTTGACGTCGCGGGCCCCGATGTCCTGGTAGCGCGGCGGAACCCACTTCTGGGCGCGCGGCAGGTTGACCCAGAGCTGGACGCCGTGGAAGAGGCCGCCCTTGGCGACCAGTTCGGGCGGCGGCTGCTCGATGTGCTGGATGCCGGACGCGGCCGTCATCCACTGGGTGGCGCCGTCGGAGATGAGGCCACCGCCGCCGGTCGTGTCCCGGTGCTGGAACGCTCCGTCGATGATGTAGGTGACGGTCTCGAATCCCCGGTGCGGGTGCCACGGGGTTCCCTTGGCCTCGCCCGGTGCGTACTCGACCGCTCCCATGTGGTCGAGGAGCAGGAACGGGTCGGCGAGGGACAGGTCGATGCCCGGGAACGGGCGCCTGACCTGGAATCCCTCGCCTTCGAGGTGACGCTTGGCGGTCACGACCCTGGCGACGCGGCGCCAGTCGGTGTCGGCCTCCGGCAGCAGCGGAAGGCGGGGCAGGGTCAGCGGGTCGGCCATCACGGCAGGCATGGGTTCCCTCCTCGTTCGGGTGCCCGTCCCGGCCGGGCGGTGCACTGCACACAAGAACATAGTTGATGCTTCAACTATTTCCGCGGACGGAGCCGTCGGCGGGTCCTGCTAGCGTGAAGGTAGCCGAGACTAGTTGAATCTTCAACATATGTTCTATACTTCCCGATATGAGCGAACCTCGCTGGCTCGACGCCGCCCAGCAGCGCGATTGGCGGGCATACGTGGACGGCAGCGTCCGGCTCACCGAGATCATGGACCGCGACCTCAAGGCCAAGCACGGCCTGTCGGCGGCGGAGTACGAGATCCTCGTCCGGCTGTCCGAGGCGCCCGAGCGGCGGCTGCGGATGGCGGAACTCGCCGAGAACGCCAGCCAGTCGCGTAGCCGCCTGTCGCACACCTGCGCCCGCCTGGAGTCCAAGGGCCTGGTGAAGCGGGACAACTGCCCCAACGACAAGCGCGGCGTCTACGCCCACCTCACCGACGAGGGGTTCGACGCGCTCGACCGCGCGGCCCGCGACCACGTCGAGACCGTGCGGACGTTCTTCATCGACATCATCGCGCCCGAGGACCTCGAAGCGATCGGCCGCGCCTTCACCCTCATCCTGAAGCGGATCGGCTCGGTGAACTGACTACAGCGGAGCGGTCACCCCGGTCAGGAACCCGACGGATACCAGCGTCAGGAACCCCCACGCCAGCATCATGCCGACGCCGAACATCCGCCACCGGCCGCCGACCTTCCAGATGAGCAGGCCACCGAGCCCGAACGCCAGCAGCAGAAGCGTGACGAACTGCGGCATCAGGCTCGGGCGGCGGCTCATCATCAGCGGCGCCCACATCATCACCGCGTCCACGAACACGAACAGGCCGATGCCCGCCGCCAGCGCCTTCACGTCCCGGCCGAGGAACGCCCGTGCGCGCTCGACAAGGACCTGCGCCTTGTCCGCCGGCAGCAGCGGCTGCGCCGCCCCCTGCTCGACCTCCACGTTGTGCGCCACTGCGAAGATCTCGTCTTCGAGGCTTGGGAGGTCGCTCTCCTGAGCTTTCGACATCCCCGCTCCCTGGGACCGGACGACGCCGGGCGACATGCCCGGCGATTGAACGAGATCCACGGCCCGTCCGTCCCGGCCCCTTTCCGGCGGGCGCGCCTTCAAACGCACGGTAGCGAATCACCGGTGCGGCGCGTAGCCCTCCTGGCCTGCGTATGCTGCAAAGATGCCAGGTAGAGGCCCGATTTCCACCGCGACTTTGCTCGCCGTCCTGCTGACGGTGCCGATCGCCGCGTCCGGATGTGGCCGCGGCTCGAACGACTCGGGCGAGTCGTCGCCGCCCGCGACGCCGCCCACCGCGTCCGGCACGGCCGTGTCGCCGTCGGCGTCCCCGACCGAGCGGGGCTTCCAGGCCAAGATCAAGAAGGTGACCGCCGGCGACCTCAGGTCGTCCTGGCGGAAGGGCTGCCCCGTGGCGCCGTCCGGGCTGCGGATGATCGAGATGACCTACTGGGGCATGGACGACGAACCGCACACGGGCGGGCGGCTCGTCGTCAACGCCAAGGCGGCCGAGGACCTCGTCTCCGTCTTCAAGAAGCTGTACGCCATGCGCTACCCGATCGAGCGCATGGAGCCGGTCGACAAGTACGGCGGCAGCGACTTCGACTCGATCGAGGCGAACAACACCTCCGCGTTCAACTGCCGCAACGCAACCGGCTCCAGCTCGTTCTCCCAGCACGCGTACGGCCTCGCCATCGACATC
>NZ_BCQQ01000023.1 GCF_001552155.1 Actinomadura formosensis NBRC 14204
GTGCCGGTCATGAGATAGCCCTGGACGTCCTCGGGCACGTTGCGGAGCCGGGTGACGTAGTCGTGGTGGACGATGCCGGTGAACACTCCGACGTCGGCGCCCTTCAACGACAGCGGGTCGATGCCCGCCCGTTCCAGCGCCTCCCACGACGTCTCCAGCAGCAGCCGCTGCTGCGGATCCATCGCCAGCGCCTCACGCGGCGAGATGCCGAACAGGCCGGCGTCGAACTGCGCGGCCTCGTGCAGGAACCCGCCCGAGCGGGTGTAGCTGGTGCCGGGGTGGCCGGGGTCCGGGTGGTACAGCCCCTCGACGTCCCAGCCGCGGTCGAGTGGGAAGCCGGACACGGCGTCCCGCTGCTCCACCACCAGCCTCCACAGCTCCTCGGGACTGTCCGCGCCGCCCGGCAGCCGCGTGCTCATCCCGACGATCGCGATCGGCTCGCCGGAGACCGCCGCCGGCGCCGCCACGGCCGGTGGTGCCGCTCGCTCGCCGATCAGCCCGGCCCGCAGGTGGGCCGCGAGGAGCGCGGGGGTCGGGTAGTCGAAGATCAGGGTGCTGGGCAGGTCCACGCCGGTGAAGTCGCGCAGCCGGTTGCGCAGCCTGACCGCGCTGAGGGAGTCGAAGCCGAGGCTCTTGAAGGACCGCTCCTCACCGAACCCGTCCGAGTCGCGGTGCCCGAGCACGACCGCGGTGCTCTCCCGGACCAGGTCCATCACGATCTGGAGCTGTTCGGTGGCCGCCAGCCCGGCCAGCCGGTCCGCCATCGCCCCGCCCGGCCCGTCGCCGCGCGCCACCGCGCGCCGGGCGAGCGGCACCGGTGGTGCGCCGGTGCCGGGCTCCTCGGCCACCGTGCCGGGCAGCGGGTGCCGGGCGCTGAGCGCCTCCGCGCCGCCCGCCGCCGTATCGGTCTCCACCCAGTACCGCCGGTGCTGGAACGCGTAGGTGGGCAGGTCGGTCCCGACCGCCGCGGCCGGCCGGCCGAGCACGGCCGCCCAGTCGACGGCCACGCCGCGCACGTGCAGTTCCGCGAGCGCGGTCATGACGTCGGTGGCCTCCGCACCGTTCCTGCGGAGGGTGGCGACGCAGCTCTGCTCCTCCGCGCCCAGCGTGCCGAGCGCCATCGCGGCGAGGACCCCGCCGGGGCCCAGTTCGAGGAACGTCGTCGCGCCCCTGTCGCGCAGCGCGGTGACGGCATCACCGAACCGCACCGCGTTCCGCGCCTGATCGACCCAGTAGTCGGGGGTGCCGAACCGGCCGTCCTCGGCGGGACGGCCGGTCAGCGTGGACACGATCGGCAGGTCGCCGGGCCGGCGCGGCAGGCCGGCCGCGACGGCGCGGAACTCGTCGAGCACGGGTGCCATGAGCGGCGAGTGGAAGGCGTGGCCGACCGGCAGCCTCCGCGTCTTACGGCCACGGCCGGCCAGCTCGCCGGCGGCGGCCAGCACCGCGTCCTCCGCCCCGGACAGCACCACCGAGTCGGGGCCGTTCACCGCCGCGACGCAGACCACACCGCCCACCTGGCCGAGCAGCGGCACCACCTCGGCCTCGGCCGCCTGGACCGCGACCATCGCGCCGCCTTCGGGCAGGCCCTGCATCAACCGGCCGCGTGCCGCGACCAACGTCGCCGCCTCGTCCAGGGCGAGCACCCCGGAGACGTGGGCGGCGGTGATCTCACCGATCGAGTGGCCCGCCAGGAGGTCCGGTCGCACGCCCCACGACTCGAACAGCCGGAACAGCGCGGTCTCCAGGGCGAACAGGGCGCCCTGTGTGTACATGGTCTGGTCGAGCAGGTCGCCGTCCGGCGCGGACACCACATCGCGCAGCGGATGTGCCGCGTACCCCCGCAGGTGCTCGTCCACGGCCGCGCACGCGGCGGCGAACGCGTCCCGGAAGACCGGGAACGTCTCGGCGAGTTCGCGGCCCATGCCGGCCCACTGGCTGCCCTGACCGGTGAAGAGAATCGCCAGCTTGCCCGGCACCGGAGTGCCGGACACGACCGAAGGGCTCGCCTCCCCGCTCTCGAAAGCGGTCAGGTCCGCACGGGCCCGGCGCCGGTCGGACGCCACGACCACGGCGCGGTCGTCGAGGTGGGCCCGCTCGGTGGCGAGCGCGTGGGCGGCGTCGGCGAGGCGCACGTCGGGCCGGTCGCCGAGGAACCGTGCGAGCCGGCCGGCCTGGCCGCGCAGTCCGGCCGGCGTCCGCCCCGACACGAGCACCGGGACGGGGACACCCGCCGGCTCCGGCGCGGGCTCCGGCGTGGGGGCCGCCGGCTCGTCGGGAGCCGCTTCCAGGATGACGTGCGCGTTGGTACCGCCGATGCCGAAGGACGACACGGCCGCCCGGCGGGGCCGGCCCGTCTCCGGCCAGTCGCGGGCCTCGGTCAGCAGCGCCACGGCGCCCGCCGACCAGTCCACCTTGGACGACGGGCGGTCCACGTGCAGCGTCCGGGGCAGCACGCCGTGCCGCATGGCCATAACCATCTTGATCACGCCCGCCGCGCCCGCCGCCGCCTGCGTGTGCCCGATGTTCGACTTCACCGACCCCAGCCACATCGGCCGGTCGGCCGGCCGGCCCTGGCCGTAGGTCGCCAGGAGCGCCTGCGCCTCGATCGGGTCGCCGAGCGTCGTGCCGGTGCCGTGTGCCTCCACGGCGTCCACGTCCGCCGCGCGCAGGCCGGCGTCGGCCAGTGCCCTGCGGATCACCCGCTGCTGCGCCGGGCCGTTCGGCGCCGTCAGCCCATTCGACGCACCGTCCTGGTTCACCGCCGACCCGCGGACCACCGCCAGCACCCGGTGGCCCCGGCGGCGGGCGTCGGACAGCCGCTCCACCAGCAGCAGCCCCACGCCCTCGGACCAGCCGGTGCCGTCGGCGCCGTCCGCGAACGCCTTGCACCGGCCGTCGGGCGCGAGCCCGCGCTGCCGGGAGAACTCCACGAAGGTCTCCACGGTGCCCATCACCATCACGCCGCCCGCCAGCGCCATGGAGCACTCGCCCCGGTTCAGCGCCTGCGCCGCCATGTGCAGCGCCACCAGCGAGGAGGAGCAGGCGGTGTCGACCGTGATGGCGGGGCCCTCGAAGCCGAAGTGGTAGGCGACGCGCCCGGAGACGACGCTGCCCGAGCCGCCGGTGAGCCGGAAGCCCTCGACGCCGGACGCCCGGTGCATCCGCATGCTGTAGTCGTGGCTGTTGACGCCGGCGAAGACGCCGACGTCCTGCCCGGCGAGCGTGGTCGGGTCGATCGCCGCCCGTTCGAACGCCTCCCAGGACGTCTCCAGCAGCAGCCGCTGCTGCGGGTCCATCGCGAGCGCCTCGTTCGGCGAGATGCCGAAGAAGGCGGCGTCGAACCCGGCGGCGTCGTCGAGGAAGGCGCCGTGCCGCACGTAGGTGGTGCCCTCGTGGTCGGGGTCGGGGTGGAAGAGCCCGCCTGTGTCCCAACCGCGGTCGGCCGGGAACTCGGTGACGGCGTCGACCCCGTCGGCCACCACCCGCCACAGGTCCTCCGGGCTGTGCACGCCGGCCGGGAAGCGGCACGCCATCGCCACGATCGCGATCGGCTCGCCGGCCGGCGCGGCGGGGCCGCCGGGGCCGGCCGGACGGTGCGCCGTGCCGCCGGCGAGCACGGCGCGCAGGTGCTCGGCGAGCGCCGACGGCTTCGGATAGTCGAAGATCATTGTCGGGGAGAGGGGGAGCCCGGTCGCGGCGGCCAGCCGGTTGCGCAGCTCCAGGGCGGTCAGCGAGTCGAACCCGGCGTCCTTGAAGGTCCGGCCGGGGTGGACGGCGTCGGCGGTGTGCCCGAGCACCTCGGCGGCGTGCCGCCGCACCAGGGCGAGTACGGCCTCGGCCTGCTCGGGGCCGGTGAGGCCGGCGAGGCGGTCCGCCAGGGGCGCGGACACGGCCGCCCGTGCCGCGGGTCGCGGCGCCGGGACGAGACCGCGCAGCAGCGGCGGGACCGGTTCGCCGGCGGCCGCGGTCGCGCGCAGGGCGAGCAGGTCGAGCTTCGCCGCCACGAACGTGCCGGAGGCGCCGAGGGCGGCGTCCAGGATGGCCATGCCTTCGGCGGTGGAGAGACCGGCCATGCCCGTCCGCTGGTTGCGCCGCAGGTCCGCGGCGCCCAGGTGCCGGGTCATGGCGCTGGCCGTCGACCAGTGGCCCCAGGCGAGCGAGACGGCCGGCAGCCCGAGACGGTGCCGCCGGCGGGCCACCGCGTCGAGCGCGGTGTTGGCCGCGGCGTAGCCGGCCTGCCCCGGGTTGCCCAGCACGCCTGCCGCCGAGGAGAACAGCACGAACGCGGCGAGGTCCAGGTCGCGGGTGAGTTCGTCCAGGTGGAGCGCCGCGTCCACCTTCGGCCGCAGCACGGTGTCGACACGTTCCGGGCTCAGCTCGGTGAGCACCCCGTCGTCGAGGACACCGGCGGTGTGCACCACGGCGGTGAGCGGGTGCTCGGCCGGGACGGCGGCCAGGACGGCCTCCAGCCGGATCCGGTCCGCCGTGTCGCAGGCGGCGATGGTGACGGACGCTCCCATGGCGGTCAGCTCGTCGTGGAGGTCCGGGGCATGGCCGCGGCGGCTGACCAGGACCAGGTGCCTGATGCCGTGCGCGGTGACGAGATGCCGGGCCGTGGCCGCGCCGAGTGTTCCGGTGCCACCGGTGATCAGCACGGTGCCACGGGGGTCGAGCGGGCGGCGGTCCCCCGCGTCCTCGGGCGAGACGCGTGCCAGGCGCGGCACCGCCGCGGCGCCGCCGCGCACCCTCAGCTGCGGTTCGCCGCTCAGCAGCACGGCGGGCAGCACGGGCCGGGAGGCGTCGTCGAGGTCGGCCAGCACTATCCGGCCCGGGTGCTCCGACTGCGCCGAGCGCACCAGGCCCCACACCGCGGCCGCGTCGAGTTCGGCGCAGTCCCCGGTGACGACGGCCAGCCGGGTGTCCGCCAGGGCCGGTTCCGCGAGCCACGCCTGGAGCAGTGCCAGCGCGGCGTTGACCGACGCGCGGGGATCCCCGGCGATGGCCTCGTACAGCAGGAAGTCGGGAGCCGCCGCGGCCGACGCGGCGACGTCCGCGCCGGTCGCGACGGGCACGATGTCGAGGGCGCGGTCCGCGGCGGGGAGCGGCAGTTCCGTCCAGTCGACACGGAACAGGGCATCGTGCGGCGACGCGCCGGCGATCCCCGCCTGTTCGGGGGAGAACGGTGTGCCGAGGACCGCGTCGACGGTCATGACGGGTCGCCCCGCGGTGTCGGTCAGCGCCAGCCCGGTCCCCCGCTCCGACGTCGCGCCCGGTCGCACGCGCAGCGCGGTGGCGCCCGATGCCAGAAGGGTCACCCCGGTCCACACGGACGGGAGCATGTCGCCGGGGACGACGGTGCGGACGGCGGCGTCGAGCAGGGCGGGGTGCATCCCGTAGCGGTCGGCGTCGCGGAGAGCGGCGCCGTCCAGGCCGACTTCGGTGGCGGCCCCGGCGCCCGGACGTGTCACCTGCGAGGCGGCGGGCGCCAGCGTGCCGTGCGCGTGGCTCGTCCATGGTGCGTCCAGAGGGGCGTCCGCGGCGCGGGAGTAGATCTCCACGGACCGCCGCCGCGCGTCGTCGGGCTCGCCGACGACGGCCTGGATGTCGCGGCCGCCTCGCTGTGGCAGCACCACGGGCGCCTCGACGGTCAGTTCGTCGAGGACGGGGGTGGCGGCCAGGTCGCCGAGCCGGACGGCCACCTCGACCAGGGCCGCGTTCGGTACCGGGACGGCATCGGCCACGAGGTGGTCCGCGAGCCAGGGCTGCGACTGCGGTGACCACCTCGACGTGGCCGTGAATCCGGCCGAGCCGGGCAGGCTGACGACCGCGCCCAGCAACGGGTGGTCAGCCGCCGCCTGTCCCAGCGACGCGGCATCCGCCGCCGGCCGGGCCGGCTGGAGCCAGTAGTGACGGTGGTCGAAGGCGTAGGTCGGCAGATCCACCCACCCGGACGCGGGCGGCAGCACCTCGGCCCAGTCGACGGTGACGCCCCGCACGAACAGCTCGGCGATCGAGGTCAGCAGCCGCCGCATACCGCCGTCGTCACGCCGCAGCGAGCCGGTCACCACCACGTCGGCGGTCCCGGTGATCTCGGTGATCGGCTGGACCAGCACCGGGTGGGCACTGATCTCCACGAACACGCCGTGCCCACGCTCGATCAGGTCCGCGACCGCGGGGCCGAAACCCACCTGGTTGCGCAGGTTCCGGTACCAGTACCCGCCGTCGACGGCACCGGCGTCCCGGATCCAGTCACCGGTGACGGTGGAGTAGAACGGCACCGCCGGCGCCAGCGCGCTGATCCCGGCCAGTGATTCGGCAAGCGTGTCGTGGACGTCTTCCACGTGCCGGGTGTGCGAGGCGTAGTCCACCGCCACCCGCCGCACCCGGACACCCTGGCCCGACAACGCCTCCAGAGCCTCGTCCAGCGCCTGCGCGTCCCCGGCGATCACCACCGAGGACGGCCCGTTGACCGCCGCGACCTCCACCCGGCCCGCCCAGGGCGTCAACCGGGCGACCGCGTCTTCTTCCGCGAGCGCGACGGAGGCCATGCCGCCGCGGCCGGACAACCGGGCCGCGATGGCCTGGCTGCGCAACGCCACCACCCGCGCCGCGTCCTCCAGCGACAACGCACCGGCCGCACACGCCGCCGCGATCTCACCCTGGGAATGGCCCACCACGGCGTCGGGCCGCACACCCACCGACGACCACACCGCCGCGAGACCGACCATGACCGCGAAGGTGGCGGGCTGCAGCACGTCGACCCGGTCCATCAGCTCGGGCTCGGCGTCGCCGCGCAACACGTCCACCAGGGACCAGTCGACCCACCGGTCCAACGCGGCGGCGCACTCCGCGATCCGTTCGGCGAACACCGGGGACGAGCCGAGCAGTTCCCGGCCCATCCCGGCCCACTGCGTCCCCTGGCCCGGGAACACCCACACCAGCTTGCCCGGCACGTCCGCACCGCCCGCGACGAGACCGGGCGCGGGCTCACCGCGCGCCAGGGCGCCCAGGCCGGTCAGCGCCTCCTCGCGGGAACCCGCCACCACGACGGCCCGCTCGTCCATCACCGCCCGGCGCGCCACCAGCGCCCCGGCCACATCCGCCGGCGGGGTCTCACCGGAATCCCCGATGGACGCCGCCAGCCGACCGGCCTGTCCCGCCAGCGACCCGGCGCTCCGCGCCGACACCACCAGCGGCACCACACCCGCCGGCGCCACACCCGCCGGCGCCACACCCGCGGGCGCCGCCTCTTCGGCGGCCGGCTCCTCGGGCGCCTCCTCCAGGATCACATGCGCGTTCGTGCCGCTGACCCCGAACGAGGACACACCGGCCCGGCGCGGACGGCCGTTCCGGGGCCACTCACGGGCCTCCGTCAGCAACTCCACGGCGCCCGCGGACCAATCCACCTCGGTCGTGGGCCCGTCCACGTGCAGCGTCGCCGGAAGTACGCCGTGCCGCAGCGCCTGCACCATCTTGATCACACCGGCCACACCGGCCGCGGCCTGCGCGTGCCCGATGTTCGACTTCAGCGACCCCAGCCACAACGGCTTCCCGGGGTCCCGCTGCCCATAGGTGGCGAGCAGCGCCCGCGCCTCGATCGGATCGCCCAGCGGTGTCCCCGTTCCGTGCGCCTCCACCGCGTCCACATCGGACGGCGCCAGGCCCGCGGCGCCGAGTGCCCTGCGGATCACCCGCTGCTGCGACAGACCGTTCGGCGCCGTCAGGCCGTTGGACGCGCCGTCCTGGTTCACCGCGCTGCCGCGCAACACCGCCAAGATCCGGTGCCCGCGCTCCCGCGCCACCGACAGCCGCTCCAGCACGACCACGCCCGCGCCCTCGGCCCAGCCGGTCCCGTCGGCCGTCGCCGAAAACGCCTTGCACCGACCGTCGGGGGCAAGAGCCCGCTGCCGGGAGAACTCCACGAAGGTGCCGGGTGTCGCCATGACCGTCGCGCCGCCGGCCAGCGCCATCGAGCACTCGCCCTGCCGCAGCGCCTGCGCGGCGAGGTGAATGGCCACCAGCGACGACGAGCACGCCGTGTCCACCGTGACCGCCGGGCCCTCGAAACCGAACACGTAGGACACCCGGCCCGACGCCACGCTCGACGCCGACCCGGTGGTCGCGAAACCTTCCAGTTCCGGCGCGACCACGCCGCCCCCGTAGCCGTGACCGAACACGCCGGAGAACACCCCGACCTCGGTTCCCTTCAACGAGAGCGGGTCGATGCCGGATCGTTCCAGCGCTTCCCAGGAGGTCTCCAGCAGCAACCGCTGCTGCGGGTCCATCGCCAGCGCCTCACGCGGCGAGATACCGAAGAACCCCGCGTCGAACAGCCCGGCCCCGCGCAGGAAGCCGCCCTGACGCGTGTACGAGGTGCCCGCGCGATCGGGATCGGGGTCGAACAGGCCCTCCAGGTCCCAGCCCCGGTCGTCGGGGAACCCGGAGACGGCGTCGACCCCGCCGGCCACCAGCTTCCACAGGTCCTCCGGTCCCGCCACCCCGCCGGGCAGCCGGCAGGCCATGCCCACGATCGCGATCGGTTCGCCGGGGTCGGCCGCCGTGACCGGCCCGGTCACCGATCCGGTGACACCGAGGACCTCGGTCCGCAGGCAGGACGCCAGCGCCGCCGGAGTGGGGTGGTCGAAGACGGCGGTGGTGGGCAGCCGCAGCCCGGTGCTCTCCGTCAGCCGGTCGCGCAGTTCGACGACGGCCATCGAGCTGAAGCCCAGGTCGTGGAAGGCGCGGTCGGCCGGGACCGCCTCGGGTCCCGGCTGCCGCAGCACAACGGCGGCCTGCGTGCGGACCAGGTCTTCCAGCAGTGTCCGCTGCGCGCGCTCCTCCAGACCGGCCAGCCGGTCACGCAGGGCCGCCGTGACGGCCGCGTCCGGCCTGCTCTGCCGGGACGGCGTCCCGGCCAGGGCTTTGAGGATCGCGGGAACGGGGGTGCCCGGGGCCGGTGTACCCGCCCTCAGGGCCAGCAGCGGCGAGCGGTCCGTCGTGACGGCGAGGTCGAGCGCGGCGAGCAGGTCGCTCAGCCGGCCGGTGGCGCGGGGCCAGCCGAGGAAGGAGGCCGGCAGGTTCCGCAGCCGGCGGTTCCGCACCACCGCTTCGGACAGGACGCCGTTGACGGCCGCATGGTGGTCGCCGGGTGACCCCAGCAGCCCCGCGGCATCGGACACCACGACGAAGGTGGAAGGCCCGTCGCCGGCGGTCATCTCATCCAGGTGCAGGGCCAGTCCGGGATCGTCGGCGGCGTGCACCACCGCGGTCACCGGGAGCCGCGGGCCGGCCAACGCGGCCCGCAGCGGCTCCGGGTCCCGGCCGTCCGCGGTCACCCAGGCGGCGTCCGCCCCGGTGAAGGCGGGTTCGGTGCCGGGCGGACCGACGAGGACCAGGTGCGCCGCGTTGTGGACCGTGGCCAGCCGGCGTGCGATCGCCGCGCCGTGCCCGGTGTCCGCTCCGGTGACCACCACCGTGCCGGCGGCACCCGGCCACGACTCCGCCCGCGGCGCGCCGGTGACGGGCAGGCGGGTCAGCCGGGGCGCCAGCAGTGCCCCCGACCGCACCGCGACCTGCGGCTCGTTCGACGCGATCGCGGCCATCAGGGTGCCGGGGCCCGGTTCGGCGCCGCCGTCGAGATCGAGGACGGTGAGCGGAGCGTCCGGGAAGGACCGGGCGACGGCCCAGAGCGGAGCGTCGGCCAGGTTCTGGGCGCCGTCCGTCGCGGTGGCCGCGACCGCGGCGCGGGTGAGGACGACCAGCCGGGAAGCCGCCGGTTCCGGCCGCGCCGCCGAGGCGCGCACGTGCTCCGCCAGGAGACGGGCGTTGTCGCGTCCCGCGGCGACCGGGTCGTGCGCGGGTCCGGGCGGCCGGACCAGGACCGTCACGTCCGCAACCGCCTCGGCCCCGGCCGCCGCCGCCAGGTCCGGGTACTGCCGTACCTCGGCGCCGCCCGCGCGCAGCGCGGTGACGAGTCCGGCCGCGGAACCGACCACCGCCCAGCTCCGGACCGGGGGCGCGGGGTCCGCCGGTGCCGTCACCGGAACCCAATCCACGGTCATCAGCGCGTCGTGGTGCCCGCTCGCCGCGTACCGCAGCCGGCTCGGCCGGTCCGCCAGGAGACGCCGCTGGACCTTGCCCGACGTGGTCCGGGGGATGCTCGCGACCTCGTGGACCTGCTCGGGCGCCTTGTAGGCGGAGAGTTCCTCGCGGCACCGGGTCATCAGGGCCTGGACGTCGAACCCGGAGGGGCCGGGGATCACATACGCGACCGGCACTTCGCCGAGCATGTCGTGCGGCGCACCGGCCACCGCCACATCGGCGACGCCCGGGACCGTGCGCAGGACCGCCTCCACCTCCGTGGGGTGGATGTTCTCCCCACCGCGGATGATGAGCTCGTTGATCCGGCCGCGAATGGTGAAGTAGCCGGCGTCGTCGCACCGGGCCAGGTCGCCGGTCCGGTACCAGCCGTCCCGCAGCGCCGCGGCGGTCGCCTCCGGGCTGTTGTGGTAGCCGACCATCACGTTCGGCCCGCTGACCCAGACCTCCCCCTCCTCGCCGGCGGGAACGTCGAGCCCGGTGCCCGGATCGACGACGCGCACCCCGACACCCGGCACGGGCAGGCCGCAGGACCCGTCGACCCGGGCACCGTCCGGCGGGTTCATGGTGATGGCCCCGCACGTCTCGGTGCTGCCATAGGCATCGACCAGCGGGACCCCGAAGGTCTCCTCGAACTCCCGGCGCAGCCCGGGCCCGGTGACCGCTCCCCCGACCAGGCCGATCCGCAGGCGGGGCGCGGAGAAACCGTTCCGCCGGGCGGCCGCCACCAGGCGGTGGTACGTCGTGGGAACACCGGCCAGGAAGGTCGGCTCGTCCTCGCGGAGCGCCCTGATCACGTCCTCCGCTGAACTCCCGTCCATGATCCGGGCGGTGGCGCCGACCACGGTGACGGAGAGGACGCACGCGATGTGCGAGAGGCTGTGGAACAGCGGGAGAGGCCAGAGCACCCGGTCCCGGTCCGTCAGCCCCGGAATCGGCACATAGCTGGAGGCGACGGACCAGAGGCAGTTGCGCTGCGTCGACAGGACGCCCTTGGGCCGGCCGGTCGTCCCCGACGTGTAGAACATCCAGGCCACGTCGTCGAGGCCGAGGTCGTCCCTGGCCGGCGTGTCCGGCTCACCGGCGGCGAGTTCGTCGTAGGAGTGGGCTCCCACCCGCACCGGGGCATCGCCCGTCACCACCAGCGTGAGGTGCGGCGCGGGCTGGAGCCGCTCCGCCTGCGCGGCATCGGTGATGACCACCGTGGCGCCGCTGTCGGCCAGCAGGTACTCCAGCTCGGCACGGGCCGAGGCGGGGTTGAGCGGCACCCCGACACCGCCCGCGCGCACGATCGCGAGATAAGCCTCTACGGTGGACACCGTGTTGCCCAGGCAGATGGCCACCCGGTCTCCGTGCCGGACGCCGAGGCCCGCCAGATGCCCGGCCAGCCTGCGCGTCCGCGCCTCCAGGTCCGCATAGGTGACCGCCCGCCGGTCGTCCGCGAAAGCCACCTTGCCGGGAAAGCGGGCCGCGTTCTCCTGGAGTACGGCAGGCAGCGGCTTGATGAGGTCGGTGCGCACTATGCCGCGGATCCTTTCGGGGACTCGGTGGGGAGAGCGCTCACCACGAGACGGGCAGGTTCTTCACCGCGAAGACGGATCCTCTGAGCAGCAGCGGCACCGCATCGGCCGCGACGGCCAGCCGGAGGCCGGGGAACGCGCGGAAGAGAGCCGACAGCCCGGCGCGCAGCTCGATGCGCGCCAGGTTCTGGCCGAGGCACTGGTGGACACCGAAGCCGAACGCCACGTGGCCCGAGGTGTCGCGAGCGATGTCCAGCCTGTCGGGGCACTCGAACTTGGCCGGGTCACGGTTGGCCGCGGGCAGCGACACCGTGACGCTGTCCCCCTTTTTGATCACCTCACCGTCCAGTTCGAGGTCCTCCAACGCGGTGCGGTAGGTGTGGTACTGGTTGACGGTGAGGTAGCGGAGTAGTTCCTCGACCGCGGCGTTGAGTTTCGCCGGGTCCGCGCGGAGCGCCGCCAGCTGGTCCGCGTGGTGCAGCAGCGCGAAGACACCCACGGCCAGCGCGCTCTCCGTGGTCTCGTAGCCCGCGAACAGCAGAAGGGTGACGATGTTGCGCAGCTCTTCGGTGGTCAGTTGCCCGTCGGCGGCGAGGCGGCTGACGAGGTCGTCCTCAGGTTGCTTCCGCCTCCTCTCGATGACCTCGTCGAAGAAGGCGCCTGCCTGCTCGTAAGCGGCGGCGGCCTCTTCCGGGGACGCGTCCGGGTCGTGCAGGAGAGCCACTGCGTGTACGTACCGGTCACGTTCGGCGTAGGGCAGGCCGACCATCTCGGACAGCACCCTCAGGACGAGCGGTTTGGCGAAGGTCGCCACCAGATCCACCGGAGCCCCGTGCTCACGCATGACGCCGATCTGCTCGGCGGCCACGGCCTCGACGCGCGATGTCAGCCGGCTCGCCCGGCGGACGGTGAACTCACCCGCCAGCAGACGGCGGTACCGGGTGTGATCGGGCGGGTCCATATGGATGAACATCCCGGGAATCTTCGGATGGGTCGGTATCACCTCCCCCTGGTGCGTCACCGGAAAATGACCGATTTCGCAGCTGTGGCTGAACCGCGGGTCACTGAGGACCTCGCGCACCAACGCGTAGCTGGAGACGATCCAGCCCACGTGTCCGTCCGGGTAAACCATCCTCGCGAGGGGGCGTTCTTCGCGCAGCGAAGCGAATACCGAAGGAGGGTCGAACTTGTCGGTCCGCGCCCACGGCACCTCGAAGGAAATGGCGTCGTTCATGGAATCCTTCTCACTCGGGACAACGGGCGGGCGGGCGAAGGGAATCACTCGGCGATCTTCGTGCGATTCGTCCAGTGGAAGACCGCGACCTCGCATCCGTCTATCGTCTGGTATTCCCCGTCGTGAACGAAATGCTCGTACCCGGCTCGGTAGCAGATCTTGAGCGTTCGGCCCAACTCCGCCACCGGGACCCTGCGGTCCACCGTAGCCAGCTCGACCGGACCGCCGCTCAGCATGATTTTCACTTGCGCGACACTCACCATGATCCTCAACTCTCGCCGGGCCATTCCGCCCGGTGCACAGGCGCGGCATGACCATTCCGGAATAGTTGGCTTCACATGCAGGAGATACGATCAGCCGGTTTGCGAATCGCTTATTCATAAACCAGGCTAGACGAGCCGCGACTACCCGGCATCCCTCAGGCTGGTAGGACTAAGACCGAGCCGGGATCATCATCAGATATCGACGGGACGGCTGGTGCGCGCCGATTTTCGGGCCGCCTGGATGACCCGCAGCGCACGCACCCCGGCTGCACCATCCGGGCCTACTTCGTGCCCATTACCGACCGCGGCGATGAACTCATTGAGCATGACCGAATACAGGTCGGCCCCGCCCGGTTCCCACCGTTCACCGGCGGTGGCGGAGTCGAATCCGCCGAGCAGCCGCGGGCAGGAATTGAACTCCGCACTCGCCCGCTCGCCGATGAAGGTCATGGTCGGTCCGCCCGCTGCCGGCCGGCTCGCTGACGGGCTCCAGCTGCAGTCGATGGCCGCGACCACCCCGCTCGGATAACGCACGGTGACCAGTGCCGCGCTCGCAACGCCCGGCTCCGCGCCAAGGACGCCGTTGGACTGTGCGTACACCTGCTCCGCCGGCTCCCCGCCGAGCACCGCGTCCACCATGTCCAGCAGGAACGCCGCGTTGGCGTCCAGCGCGCCGTCCGCCGCCGCCTCCCCGGTCGCCGGCGGGGAACCCGGCCGGGCCCGCCCCGGGTTGTTGCAGGCCCCGTGGATGGTCGTCAGCCTGCCGATGACATCACCGGCGGCGATCGCTTCGCGCACAGCGGTGAACGCCGGGCTGAAGCAGACCGGGGACGCCGCGGTCAGCCGCACCCCCGCATCCGCACAGGCGCCCGCCATCGCCTGAGCGTCCGCTTCCGTGGCCGCCAGCGGCGGCTCGCACAACACCTGTGCCCCGACCTGGGCCGCCCGCTCGGCCAACTCCCGCCGGCGGGCGATCTCGCTGGTGACCACCACGGCCTGGAGACCTGGCGCGAACACCTCGTCCCAGCCGCCCGCATATGCCGCGCCGAGCCGCCGGGCCACGGCCTGGCCCCGCGCCGGATCATCCGGCGAACCATCGGGGTCGGCAATGACCACCTCCACCCCGGGCATGTCGCGCAGCAACCGAGCGTAGGTCGCGGCACGCTCGTGGGCGAACGACAACACGGCGACCTTCATGCGGCCCCGCCTTTCTGAAGGTGTCCCGAGGGTCCCGTGCGAGCGGGACCACCGGGTGGTGCGGGTGAGGCAGGGACGGAACTCATGCCGGCTGCCCTCGATGGCTCAGGAGGCCGGCCTCCTCGACCGGCAACTCCACCGCACGCCCCGTCCATGCGGACTCCGCCGCGGCCTGGGTGATGCGCACGGCGGCCAGCGCGTCCCGGGGCCCCAGACGCGGCTCGGGGCCACCCGAAAACGCCTGAGCGAACTCCCGGATCTCGGAGACGAACGGCAATTCCCCCACGTATCCGAATCTCCCGATGCTCCCGGCCGCGTCACCGGTGACCTGGACCTCCTGAGGCCACTCAGAGTCATGGCGCACCGTCCCGCCCGTACCCGAGACATGAAAGGCGATGCGAACGGGCGGGTGCGGCGTCGCCGTCCATCGGCTCACGATCTGACTGAGCGCACCGGTGGCATGCGTGAGAAGGGCGGTCCCGACCGCGACGGTCCCCTCCGGGGCCGGTGCGGCGATTTCCCCCTGGTAATAGGCGTGCACCCGCACCACATCCCCGAAGATCCAATAAGCAAGGTCAACGCCGTGCAGCATCTGATCGGTCAGAATTCCGCCCGACCGCGCGGACATATGCCCCGTCCAGGGCCGCGGATGATAACCGCTCACGGCGAACCGGGCGACCGCGCCCGCACCCAGCCGACCCGCCGCCACCAACTCGTGAAGCCGGGCGAACGCCGGGCCGTAACGCACATCATGGGCCGGATAAAGCCGCACACCAGCCCGCTCCGCGGCGGCAACGATCTCCTCGGCCTCCGCGACGCTCGCGGCCAGCGGCTTCTCACACACCACCCCCGCACCCGCGGCAATGGCGGCCATGGCTATTTCATGATGACTGTTCGTCGGGGTGCAGATATCCACCGCATCCGCGCCGTCCAGCGCCTCATCCAGAGAACCGACGGCCTTAACACCGAACTCATGCGCCAGATCCGCAGCCCGGCCATCATCGGAGTACACCCGAACGGACGCCCCGGCACCGATCCACGCCTCCACATGCAAACGCGCTATCAGTCCCGCACCGATCAGCGCCACCTCAAGCCGCCGCATGGCACTCCACCCCTCCCCAGACCCGCAAAGCACGCAGGCTCTTGAACATTTCCTCACCTACTACGACTGTGAATAGCCGACAGGGAGTGTCAGTCCCGGCATGGCCGCCGACGCCCTACACGTCCGAAGCCTGATCAGTTTCACCCGCACCGCTCGTCGCTGCCATCACTAACATGGGTAATCTCCGCCAGGTGCTGAGCCTGGTGCGCCTCGGGTCACGTCCATGGCGGTGCTGGACGAGATCCGGCAGGTCACAGGATGTCTTCATGAACGCGCGGCGGACGGGTGCAACCGGGGTGCGGGCTTCGGGATAGAGGAGGGTGTCAGCACCCCCTGGTCACGGAGAACGCGCTCCATGAAGAGACGCCCATGGGCACTGTGAGTCATGCCGGCGAAGAGCCGGACGATTCGAGGATCGTCGCCGGCCCCTCCTCCTCCGGCGACGGCCGCTGCGATCCCTGCGCACCGTCGTTCTCGGTCATCGCCGGGCTCCTCAGCGCCCGGAAGCCCGGAGTCGCGCGGTGCTGGACGCCCCCTGACCGTTCCTGGAGGCGTCTCCCCCATCACCCGTCAGGAACATCCGGAACAGGCTGCGGCGGTACAGGTCTCCAGCGACCTGCTTCTCGTCCGGTTCCAGATCCGCGGCGGTGTGAACCCGATGGCCCTGTTCCGCGACTGTGCAGAGGACGGGAGGACGACATGAACGATGAGTTGCTGGTGGTTCGCTGCCAGCTCGGAGAGCGGGAGGCCTTCACCGAATTGGTGGGCCTCTGGCACGTCCCAGTGTGGACGTTCGTCCGGCGGATGCTGGATGCCGAGCGAGCGGACGACGTGGTCCAGGAAATCTGGGTGGCGGTGCTTCGCAGCCTGCCCCGGCTGGCCGATCCCAGCCGGTTCGCGCCATGGCTGTTCACCATCGCCCGGCGTACCGTGCTGGACCGCCTCCGCCGCGAGTACACGGTCACCGAAACACCCGGCGGGGCCACTGAGACGCCCACCGAGGATCTGGCCGAGGAAGTCGCGGACCGGACCGACCTGATCGCCGCACTGGCGAGCCTGCCGACGCTGGAGCGGGAGATTCTCATCCTGTTCTACCTGGAGGATCTGTCGATCGCGGACTGCGCGCAGATCTGCGAGGTCCCGGCCGGCACGGTCAAGTCCCGCCTGTATCGCGCGCGCCGCCTGCTGCGCGAGCACCTAGCCGAGAAGGGATGTCAGCCATGAACGACGAACCGCGCATGTCCGCGGAGGAGATGCTGGAGCGACTGGCCCCGATGCTGTCGCGCAGGCGGCGGCTGCGCGGCATCGGGGCGTTGCTGGCCGGGCTGACCGGAGCGGTCTTCACCACGGTGTTGTGGGTCACCGAGCCGGGATCGCTTCCAGACCGCACCCGGCTGTCGTTCGCTCTGCTCATCCTGGTGTGCCTGGCCTGGACCGGCTACGGCATCTGGTTGACCGCACGGCGCGCCCCGCTGTTCGCACTGGACCGGGTGGTCGGCGCGTGGCTCGGCCTGACCGCCGCGCTGCTCACCGGAACCATCACGATCACGCTGGCAGCCGTCCGGGAACGGGGCCTGATCACCGCCCTGGTGGTGAGCGCGATCATCGTCGCCGTCGCCGTGCTGCTCACCGTCCGGGCCCACTCGCACCGCGCCGCCCTGCTGCGCCGGAAGGCGGAGCTCACCGGATCCGGCCCGCGATAACGGCGACCCGGCATCCGCACTCCCCGCCGCCCCTCCGAGACCTTGTGGCGACGCCGCCTCGAAACAGCCGGAAACGCACCGCAAGGGGCCCGTTCCACGTGGAACGGGCCCCTTGCGGTGCGCGGCGGGTCAGGCGAACGCCTTGCACTCCACCACGGCGCGTCGCTCGGTCATGCCCTGCTGGACCGACGAGGTCACGCACGCGCGCTGCTTCTCGTTGAGCTGCGGCTGACCGCACTCGGTGGCGCTTGAGTAGGTGCGGCAGTCCCGGCGCGTGTTCTGCTCGTGGGACGGCTGGGCGGCGGTGGCGCTGCCGACTCCGGCGATACCCACGAACCCGGCGATCAGCGCACCGGTCATGACCCTCTTCATCTGCTCTCTCCCCCGTCGCGTACTTGGGCAACGAGGATGTTCCTCCCCGGGCACGGAAGCATAAAAACACCCCCAAAGGTCAAGAAATCGGGCACATGTCCGGGTCAAGCCACCGCCGAGGATCCCGGCCTCCCCGATGGACCGGTCCCGGCTCCGCAGACGCGGAAGGCCGCCCCCGCGAACGCGGGAGGCGGCCTTCTGCGTGCCCTGCGGCCTTACCGGTTGTACTGGCCGAAGTCGTACTCCTCCAGCGGGACGGCTTCGCCGGAGCCCTGCCCGAAGGCGTACTCGGCGCCCTCGTCGTAGGAGCCGACGGAGTACACCGCCGCCTTCGCCTCCTCGGTCGGCTCGACCCGGACGTTGCGGTACTGCGGCATGCCGGTACCGGCCGGGATGAGCTTACCGATGATGACGTTCTCCTTGAGGCCGAGCAGCGGGTCGCTCTTGGCGTGCATCGCGGCCTCGGTGAGCACCCGGGTCGTCTCCTGGAAGGACGCCGCCGACAGCCACGACTCGGTCGCGAGCGAGGCCTTGGTGATGCCCATCAGGACGGGGCGGCCGGCGGCGGGGGTGCCGCCCTCGGCCACGACGTTCCGGTTCGTCTCCTCGAAGATCGGACGCTCCACCAGGTCGCCCGGCAGCAGCTCGGTGTCGCCCGACTCGAGGATGTTCACCCGCTTCAGCATCTGGCGGACGATGATCTCGATGTGCTTGTCGTGGATCGACACACCCTGCGACCGGTACACCTCCTGCACCTCCTGCACGAGGTGGAGCTGCACGGCGCGGGGACCGAGGATGCGCAGCACCTCGTGCGGGTTGATCGCACCCGCGATGAGCTGCTGGCCGACGTCGACGTGCTCGCCCTCCTTGACCAGGAGCCGCGAGCGCATCGGCACCGAGTAGGCGATCTCGTCGGAGCCGTCGTCCGGGACGATGACGACCTTGCGGGCCTTCTCCGTCTCGTCGATCTTCGCCCGGCCGGCGACCTCGCTGATCGGGGCCACACCCTTGGGGATGCGGGCCTCGAACAGCTCGGTGACACGCGGCAGACCGTGCGTGATGTCACCGCCGGCGACACCGCCGGTGTGGAAGGTCCGCATGGTCAGCTGGGTGCCGGGCTCGCCGATGGACTGCGCGGCGATGATCCCGACGGCCTCGCCGACGTCCACCCGGTTGCCGGTGGCCAGCGAGCGGCCGTAGCAGGCGGCGCAGACACCGATCTTGGCCTCGCAGACCAGGGCGCTGCGAGTGCGGACGGTCTCCACCCCGGCCTCGACGAGCCGCGTCACGACCGCGTCCGACAGGTCGGTACCGGCCGGGAAGATGACCGTGCCGTCCACGACGACGTCCTCGGCGATGGTGCGGCCGATCAGCGAGGTCTCGCTCGTGGCCGGCTTGACCAGCGTGCCGTCCGCCAGCTTCTCGGCGACCTCGAACGGGATCGTGCGGTCGGTGCCGCAGTCGGTCTCGCGGACGATGACGTCCTGCGCGACGTCCACCAGGCGCCGGGTCAGGTAGCCCGAGTCGGCGGTGCGCAGCGCGGTGTCGGCGAGACCCTTGCGGGCGCCGTGCGTCGAGATGAAGTACTCGACGACCGACAGGCCCTCGCGGAACGACGACTTGATCGGACGCGGGATGGTCTCGCCCTTCGGGTTGGAGACCAGGCCGCGCATACCGGCGATCTGGCGGAGCTGCAGCGGGTTGCCGCGGGCACCCGACTGGATCATCATCCAGATCGGGTTGGCCTTCGGGAACGCCTTCTCCATGTCCACCGCGACGTCCGCGGTGGCCTTGTTCCAGATCTCGATGAGCTCCTGCTTGCGCTCATCGTCGGTGATCAGGCCGCGGTTGAACTCCCGCTGCACCTTCTCGGCGCGCTGCTCGTAGCCGCCCAGGATCTCCTGCTTGTTCGGCGGCGTGATGACGTCGTCGATCGCGATCGTGACCCCGGACCTGGTCGCCCAGTGGAACCCGGTGCTCTTCAGCGCGTCGAGCGCGTTGGCGACGGCGACCTTCGGGTACGTCTCCGCCAGCTCGTTGACGATCGCCGAGAGCTGCTTCTTGCCGATCTCGTCGTCGACGAACGGGAAGTCGTCCGGCAGCGCCTCGTTGAACATGGCGCGGCCGAGCGTGGTCTCCAGCCGGTACGGCTGACCGGGCTCGTAGCCCTCGGGCGCCTTCCAGCCGCGCGGCGGCGGGATGTCCTTCAGCCGGACCTGGATCTTGGCCTGCAGGTCCAGCTCACCGCGGTCGTAGGCCATGATCGCCTCGGCGACCGAACCGAACGCGCGGCCCTCGCCGGTGGCGCCGTCCTTCTGCGTCGTCAGCCAGTACAGGCCGATGACCATGTCCTGGGTGGGCATGGTGACGGGCTTGCCGTCCGACGGCTTCAGGATGTTGTTGGTCGACAGCATCAGGATCCGCGCCTCGGCCTGCGCCTCGGCGGACAGCGGCAGGTGCACCGCCATCTGGTCGCCGTCGAAGTCCGCGTTGAACGCGGTGCAGACGAGCGGGTGGATCTGGATGGCCTTGCCCTCGACCAGCTGCGGCTCGAACGCCTGGATGCCGAGCCGGTGCAGGGTCGGCGCGCGGTTCAG
The DNA here is from genome assembly GCF_001552155.1 of Actinomadura formosensis NBRC 14204. Lineage (GTDB taxonomy): Bacteria > Actinomycetota > Actinomycetes > Streptosporangiales > Streptosporangiaceae > Spirillospora > Spirillospora formosensis. The sequence continues at coordinate 20,090 of NZ_BCQQ01000023.1, forward strand.
CAGCACCGGGTGCTCGGTGATGACCTCTTCCAGCACGTCCCACACGACCGGGCGGGCCCGCTCGACCATCCGCTTGGCGGACTTGATGTTCTGCGCGTGGTTGAGGTCGACCAGCCGCTTCATGACGAACGGCTTGAACAGCTCCAGCGCCATCTGCTTGGGCAGGCCGCACTGGTGCAGCTTCAGCTGCGGGCCGACGACGATGACCGAACGGCCGGAGTAGTCGACGCGCTTGCCGAGCAGGTTCTGCCGGAACCGGCCCTGCTTGCCCTTGAGCATGTCGGACAGCGACTTCAGCGGACGGTTGCCGGGCCCGGTGACCGGGCGGCCGCGGCGGCCGTTGTCGAACAGCGCGTCGACGGCCTCCTGCAGCATCCGCTTCTCGTTGTTGACGATGATCTCGGGCGCGCCCAGGTCGAGCAGGCGCTTGAGCCGGTTGTTCCGGTTGATGACCCGGCGGTACAGGTCGTTCAGGTCGGACGTGGCGAACCGGCCGCCGTCCAGCTGGACCATCGGACGCAGGTCCGGCGGGATGACGGGGATGCAGTCCAGCACCATGCCGAGCGGGCTGTTGCGGGTGTTGAGGAACGCCGAGACGACCTTCAGCCGCTTCAGGGCGCGGGCCTTCTTCTGGCCCTTGCCGGTGCGGATGATGTCGCGCAGCTTCTCGGCCTCGGCCTCGAGGTCGAAGTTCTGCAGCCGCGCCTGGATGGCCGCGGCGCCCATGCCGCCCTCGAAGTACTTGCCGAACCGGTCGCGCATCTCGCGGTAGAGCAGCTCGTCGCCCTCCAGGTCCTGGACCTTGAGGTTCTTGAAGCGGCTCCACACCTCGTCGAGACGGTCGAGCTCGCGCTGCGCGCGGTCGCGCAGCTGCTTCATCTCCCGCTCGGCGCCGTCGCGCACCTTGCGCTTCTGGTCGGCCTTCGCGCCGGCCTCCTCCAGCTCCGCGAGGTCGGCCTCCAGCTTCTGCTGGCGGGCCTCGACCTGCGCGTCGCGGGCCTGCTCGATCTGCTGGCGCTCCACCGAGATGTGCGCCTCCAGCGTGGGCAGGTCGCGGTCACGCCGCTCCGCGTCCACGCTGGTGATCATGTAGGCCGCGAAGTAGATGATCTTTTCGAGATCCTTCGGGGCCAGGTCCAGCAGGTAGCCGAGGCGCGACGGGACGCCCTTGAAGTACCAGATGTGCGTGACCGGCGCGGCCAGCTCGATGTGGCCCATCCGCTCGCGGCGCACCTTGGCACGGGTCACCTCGACGCCGCAGCGCTCACAGATGATGCCCTTGAAGCGGACGCGCTTGTACTTGCCGCAGTAGCACTCCCAGTCCCGGGTGGGGCCGAAGATCTTCTCGCAGAAGAGCCCGTCCTTCTCCGGCTTGAGGGTCCGGTAGTTGATCGTCTCCGGCTTCTTCACCTCGCCGTGCGACCACTGGCGGATGTCGTCGGCGGTCGCCAGACCGATGCGAAGCTCGTCGAAGAAGTTGACGTCAAGCAACTGTTTTCCCCTTGAGTTCTCAGACCTCGTCGACGCTCATCGCGCCCTCGTTCGGGCGGCGGGAGAGGTCGATGCCGAGCTCCTCCGCGGCGCGGAAGACGTCCTCGTCGGTGTCGCGCATCTCGATGGACATGCCGTCGCTGGAGAGCACCTCGACGTTGAGGCACAGCGACTGCATCTCCTTGATGAGCACCTTGAAGGACTCGGGAATGCCGGGCTCGGGGATGTTCTCGCCCTTGACGATGGCCTCGTAGACCTTCACGCGGCCGAGCACGTCGTCGGACTTGATGGTCAGCAGCTCCTGGAGGGCGTAGGCGGCGCCGTAGGCCTCCAGTGCCCACACCTCCATCTCACCGAAGCGCTGGCCGCCGAACTGGGCCTTACCGCCGAGCGGCTGCTGGGTGATCATGGAGTACGGGCCGGTCGAACGCGCGTGGATCTTGTCGTCGACCAGGTGGAGCAGCTTGAGGATGTAGATGTAGCCGACCGAGATCGGGTCCTTGTACGGCTCGCCGGTGCGGCCGTCGAACAGCCGCGCCTTGCCGCCCGGGCCGACCATGCGGCGGCCGTCGCGGTTCGGCAGGGTGCTCTCGATCAGGCCGGTGACGTCGTTCTCGCGGGCACCGTCGAAGACCGGCGTCGCGGTGTTGGTCCACGCCGGGGCCTCGTCGGCGCCGATCTCCTGGAGGGCGCGCTTCCACTCGGTGTCGTCGCCCTCGACCTTCCAGCCGCGGGAGGCGACCCAGCCGAGGTGGGTCTCCAGGACCTGGCCGACGTTCATGCGGCCGGGGACGCCCAGCGGGTTGAGCACGATGTCGACCGGGGTGCCGTCCTCCAGGAACGGCATGTCCTCCACCGGCAGCACCTTGGAGATGACACCCTTGTTGCCGTGCCGGCCGGCCAGCTTGTCCCCATCGGTGATCTTGCGCTTCTGCGCCACGTACACCCGGACCAGCTCGTTGACCCCCGGCGGCAGCTCGTCACCGTCGTCGCGGGAGAACACCCGCACCCCGATGACCTTGCCCTGCTCACCGTGCGGCACCTTCAGCGAGGTGTCGCGCACCTCCCGCGCCTTCTCCCCGAAGATCGCCCGCAGCAGCCGCTCCTCGGGCGTCAGCTCGGTCTCCCCCTTCGGGGTGACCTTGCCGACCAGGATGTCGCCGGGGACGACGTCGGCGCCGATCCGGATGATGCCGCGCTCGTCCAGGTCGGCCAGGACCTCTTCGGAGACGTTGGGGATGTCGCGGGTGATCTCCTCGGGGCCCAGCTTGGTGTCGCGGGCGTCGACCTCGTGCTCCTCAATGTGGATCGAGGACAGCACATCGTCCTGCACCAGGCGCTGGGACAGGATGATGGCGTCCTCGTAGTTGTGGCCCTCCCACGGCATGAACGCCACCAGCAGGTTCTTGCCCAGCGCCATCTCACCATCGTCGGTGCACGGCCCGTCGGCGATGACCTGCCCCGCCTCGACCCGCCGCCCCTCGTCCACGATGGGCTTCTGGTTGTAGCAGGTGCCCTGGTTGGAGCGCTTGAACTTGGTGACCCGGTAGGTGGTGCGGGTGCCGTCGTCGTTCATCACCGTGATGTAGTCGGCCGAGACCTCCTCGACCACACCGGCCTTCTCGGCGACGATGACATCACCGGCGTCGACCGCGGCGCGGTACTCCATGCCGGTGCCCACCAGCGGCGCCTCGCTGCGCAGCAGCGGCACCGCCTGGCGCTGCATGTTGGAACCCATCAGCGCCCGGTTGGCGTCGTCGTGCTCCAGGAACGGGATCATCGCGGTGGCGACCGAGGCCATCTGCCGCGCCGAGACGTCCATGTACTGGACCTCGTTCGGCGGCACCAGCTCGACCTCGCCGCCCTTCTTGCGGACCAGGACGCGCGCCTCGGCGAACGAGCCGTCCTCGTTGAGCGCCGAGTCGGCCTGGGCGATGACGTAGCGGTCCTCGACGTCGGCGGTCAGGTAGTCGATCTCCTCGGTGACCACGCCGTCCACGACCTTGCGGTACGGGGTCTCCACGAACCCGAACGGGTTGACCCGCCCGAACGCCGCCAGCGACCCGATCAGCCCGATGTTGGGGCCTTCGGGCGTCTCGATCGGGCACATCCGGCCGTAGTGCGAGGGGTGAACGTCACGGACCTCCATGCCCGCCCGCTCCCGCGACAGACCACCCGGGCCCAGCGCCGACAGCCGCCGCTTGTGGGTCAGACCGTCCAGCGGGTTGGTCTGCTGCATGAACTGGGAGAGCTGGCTGGTGCCGAAGAACTCCTTGATGGAGGCCACCACCGGCCGGATGTTGATCAGGGTCTGCGGCGTGATCGCCTCAACGTCCTGGGTGGTCATCCGCTCCCGGACCACCCGCTCCATCCGCGCCAGCCCCAGCCGCACCTGGTTCTGGATCAGCTCGCCCACCGTGCGCAGCCGCCGGTTGCCGAAGTGGTCGATGTCATCGACCTCGATCGGCACCGGGGCACCGCCGACAGAACCTTCTTCTTCGCCGGCGTGCAGCCGGACCAGGTACTCGATGGTGGCGACGATGTCGTCCTCGGTCAGCGTCCCCTGGTTCATGTCCAGGTCCAGACCGAGCTTCTTGTTGATCTTGTAGCGGCCGACCTTGGCCACGTCGTACCGCTTGGGGTTGAAGTACAGATTCTCCAGCAGCGTCTGCGCCGACTCCCGCGTCGGCGGCTCTCCCGGCCGCAGCTTGCGGTAGATGTCCAGCAGCGCGTCATCCTGACCGGAGGTGTGGTCCTTCTCCAGCGTCACATTGATCGACTCATACGACCCGAAACGCTCCCGGATCCGCGCCTCGTCCCATCCCAGCGCCTTCAGCAGCACCGTCACCGGCTGCTTGCGCTTGCGGTCGATGCGCACCCCGACGTTGTCGCGCTTGTCGATCTCGAACTCCAGCCACGCCCCCCGCGAGGGAATGACCCGGCATCCGTAGATGTCCTTGTCGGACGCCTTGTCCAGAGCGCGATCGAAGTACACCCCGGGCGAGCGCACCAGCTGCGACACCACCACCCGCTCGGTGCCGTTGATGATGAAGGTCCCCTTGGGCGTCATGAGCGGGAAGTCACCCATGAACACCGTCTGGCTCTTGATCTCACCGGTGGTGTTGTTGATGAACTCCGCCGTGACGAACATCGGGGCGGAGTAGGTCATGTCCTTGTCCTTGCACTCCTCCACCGAGTACTTGGGCGGCTCGAACCGGTGGTCCCGGAACGACAAGGACATCGTCCCCGAGAAGTCCTCGATCGGACTGATCTCCTCGAAGATTTCCTCAAGCCCCGACTGAGTCGGGACGCTCTTACTACCGGCCTTCTGGGCCGCCTCGACCCGGGCCTTCCACCTCTCGTTGCCCAGCAGCCAGTCAAACGAGTTGGTCTGTAGAGCAAGAAGGTCCGGGACTTCGAGCGGCTCCTTGATGCGCGCGAAGGAGACGCGGTACGGACCGGTTGTGGTATTCGAGGCGTTGCGCGAGGCTGCCAAGAGTGGTCCTTCCGAGGGCTCGCGGCGTAACTGACGACACGCACGCCAGACGATCCACGTCCGAGACCTGCTTTTTTCGGGTCTACGACAGACCCCTGCAGGGGTGCTCTCACACGCGGATAGTCAGAGGGCAGCGCAAAGGGGCAGTGTAGCCGACCGGTACACCGCTCGCAACTCTAGCGCCGCAGTATGCATCACGTTGCCATGGAGCAACGCCCCTCAGCGCCTCTCAGTCAAGAGCGGACTTGGACTTTTCGGGCCCTGACCTGCAGTGAGGAAGACCATAGTTTAGAGGACGCAGACCCCGGTGTTCGCCGGCGTCGCCCGTGGTGAAGGCCACCTTCCGGCCGAGTGGGCGCCGGGGTCGCGGGGGTCGTTCGCCGGCCGGGCGGGCGGGGTCAGGAGATGACGGTCAGTTCGGACGCCAGCCATCTGCCGTCCTTCTTCTCCATCGTCATCTTGATGCGGAGCGGCTCGGGGAGGCGCTGCCGCTCGTCGTTCTTGGTGGCGGACGAGCGGTTGGCGTAGACGAGGGTGACGACCTTGTCAGGTGCCGCGCTCACGACACCGACCTTCATCACGGTCGTGTTGGAGACGGCCTGCTGCTGGACGGCGACGGTCCTGAGTTCCTGGGCGAGCTTGTCGTACTGGGTGCGGAGCTTGCCCGTCGTCGTGGCGGACGCGGCCTTCAGGTCGGCGTCGAGCGTCTGGTAGTCGTACGACGAGAGCTTCTGGGCCGCGCGGGACGAGGCGAACGACGCCTCCTTGCTCGCCTGCTCGGTCGCCTTCTGCTCGCGGACCTTGAGGTACAGCACGGTGGTGCCGGCGCCGAGCGCGAGCACCAGGACGGCCAGGACCGCGATCACCGTCGAGAGACCGCCCATGCGGGCCCGGCGCGGCTCGTCGTCCTCGTCGTCTTCTTCCTCGTCGTCCTCGACCGGCTTCTTGAGGTTCAGGCGCCTGGTCTTCGTCGCCTTGGTCGTCGCCGGCTTCTCCTCCTCGCCGGCCTCGGCTTCGGACTCCGCCTCAACGGCGTCGTCGGCGTCGTCGTCAGCGTCGTCGTCGTCAGCGTCGTCACCGGCGGTGTCGGCGTCCTCGGGGGTTTCCGCGGCGGCAGAAACCGGCTCCGGAGCCTCTGAGTCGCCTTCTGGCGCGTCATCGTCCTTGGAAGCGACTTCGGATACCCCTTCGCCCTTTCGGGGCTTCTCTGGGGACGTGACGGTCTTTCCGGACTCCTCCGCCTCCACGGCGGCGGCCTCGTCCGCGGCTATCTGGGCCAGGCGGGCGGCCTCGCGGGCCTTGGCCGCGGCCTCCTCCGCCAGCCTCGCTGCCTCCTCGGCCTTCGCCACCTTGTCGGCCTTCACAGCCTTGTCCGGCTTGTTGTCTGCCTTGTCCGTCTTCTCGTCGGGCTTCTTCTTGCCCCGGCCAAGCATTGTCACGGGACGACCTCCAGTCCGGACACGAGCCAGCGGCCGTCGACCCGCGTGAGGTCCATCTGGTAGCGGTAGCCCTGCGGCGTACCGTTCTTCACCTTGTCGTTGGTGACGGTCCCGTTGAGGGAGACCATCACCTCGGCGGAGTCACCGTCGATCGAGACCAGGGCGGCGTCGACGTCGCTGACGGTCGACTTGGCCTTGGCCTTGGTCACCTGCTGCATGAAGGCGCTCGACTGGCTCGCCAGCTTGTTCTTCAGGTCGCCGGTGGTGCCGGCCACGATGCGGTCGAGGTCGCGCTGCGCGGTGGCGGCGTCCAGCGACATGAGGTTGACGCCCATCTGCCGCGCCGCCTGAACCGCCTTCGCCCGCTGGTCGGCCTCGTCCTTGCCCCGGAGGGAGACGACGCCGAGCCAACCGGCCGCGATCGCGAGGCCGACCACGATGACGCCGAGCGTGATCGCGGTGACCAGGGGAAGACGGCCTCTCATCGTGTCCGCCTCACTGGCTCAGGGGTCCGAGCAGGAGCCACTTCCACGAGGATTCCTCTCCCAACTGGCGTGTACCGGCGCTGCGCGGCATGACGTATCGCTTGCCGTCGGGCCCGTAGACGGCACCCGTCGTTGGATCGTATCCAGCGAATTCCACGGAATCCGCCGGATAGGACAGGATCAGCCGACCGTCCGTCAACTGGCCGGTCGGGGCCGCCGCCTTGGTCTTGGCGTCGCCCTTGCCCTTGGCCTCGGACGTCTTGCCGTCGTCCTCGGTGCCGTAGGCGCCGCCTTCGGGGAAGCCCGCGCCAGCGGTGGCGCCCGCCGGGACCTGCGGGTACGGCGCGATGGCGTCGCGCGGGAAGTTGCGGGCGCCGCGCACGGCGGTGGGGGCGTTGTGCGGGGCCTTGCAGCCGGCGTCCAGGGCCGGCTTCTTCGAGGACGTGTCCTGCGGCCAGCGGTGCTTGACCTTCTCGTAGCCCTTGGTGCAGGCGGGCGGTGCGTCGATGTTGAGCGCGAGACCCAGGTGCTGGGTGCCGTCGCCGGGCGTGACGGTGAACGCGCCGCCGACCGTCAGCGGGTACAGGATGAACAGCGTCCGCAGGCCCGCCTTACGGGACGTGATGACCTGGCCGGTCGTGGTGAGGTTCGCCAGCAGGACGGGCAGCGTCGGCGCGAGCTGGTTGATGGCCTTGTGCGTCTCGTCCACGGCGCCCGGCACGGCGTCGATGGTCTTGCGCAGGGCCGGGTCGTCGTTGCGCAGGGACGTGGTGAGCTCGTTCAGGTTGCGGGCGAAACCGCGGATGTTGGCGGCCTGCCCGCGCTGGGTGTCCAGGACGGTGACGCTGTTGTTCAGCAGCCGCTCGGTGTCGGGGTATGCCTCGTCGGCGGTCTTCAGCAGCCGGTCGGTGTCGTCCAGGATCGACTGGAGGTCCTCGGCGGAGCCGGAGAACGCCTTGTCCAGCTCGTCCACGATGATGCCGAGGTCCCTGGTGTCGACCGATCCGACGAGCGCGTCGACGTTGCGCAGCAGCTCGGCGGTGGACACCGGCAGCGTGGTGCGGCCCCTGGGGATCGTGTAGGGGTCGCCCTCGTCGAGATAGGGGCCGTTCTTCTTGGCGGGCTCCAGATCGATGTACTGCTCGCCGACCGCGGACCGGTTCGCCACGACGGCCTTGGTGCCGTCCCGGGGGATCCGCTTGCCGCGTTCGAGCAGCAGCTTGACCCGGATGCCGTCCTTGGTCAGCTCGATCGGCCCGACCCGTCCGACCGGGACGCCCCGGTAGGTGACCTCGGCGCCCGTGAAAACGCCGCCGGAGTCGGTGAGGTCGACGTAGGCGATGTACTGCTTGCCGAGCAGGTCGCGGCCCAGCCCGATGTAGTTCACCGAGACGATCGCCACGCCGACGACCGTGATGACGGCGAACGCGATCAGCTGGACGATGACGCCGCGCTTGAGGATCACGAGAGGCCCCCCGTCAGCAGGGTCCGCAGACCGCCGTCACCGGAGCCGGGGGCGAGCGCGCCCGTCCGTTCCGGGTTCGGGGTGCCGGACGTCGTCTTGGCCGGTGTGGGCGTGGAGCCGCCCGGCAGGCCCGGGACGCCCTGTCCGGGGAGTCCGCCCGTGCCGCCCGGTGTCTGCGGCAGCACGCCCAGCGGCGAGTCGGGCAGCGTCACGTTCGGCACCTGCAGCATGCCGCGCATCTGCCTGCCGCTGCCGAGCATCCCCTCCAGGTCGGTGCCGCCGAGCAGGTTGCGGGCGATGGACTCGAAGTCCAGGTCGACGGTCAGCCGCACGTTGCCGTAGTCGCCCTCGATGACGTTCTCGAACGTCGCCGGGAACGGGAAGGTGATCAGGCTCTCCAGCGACTTCGGCAGGTCGGAGCCCGCCCTGTTGAGGTTCCGCAGGATCTTGTCGAGGTCCTGCAGGTTCGCCAGCATGTCGGCCTTGGAGCGGTCGATCACGTAGGTGGTGGTGCGGCTGAGCTTGTCGAGCGCGACCAGCATCTTGGTCAGGTCGGCGCGGTTGCGGTTGAGGACGGCGATCGCCGGGCCCGTCTCGTCGATCGTGTCCTGGATCGTCCTGCGCTCGTTCGCGAGCTTGCCGCTCAGCCGGTCGATGCTGTCGAGCGCGCGGGTGATCGCGGCCCGGTTGCGGTCCAGCGTGCCGGCGAAGGTGTTGACCCGCTCCAGCACCGACCTGATCGTGGACTCGCGTCCGCCCATCGCGGCCTGCAGTTCGTGGCTGATCGTGGAGACCTGCTCCAGCCCGCCGCCGTTCAGCAGCAGCGACATCGCCGACAGCACCTCTTCGATCTCGGTGCCGCGGGAGGTGCGGTTCAGCGGGATCAGGTCGCCGGAGCCGAGGCGCCCGATCGGGGCCTCGTTCCTCGGCGGTGCGAGCTGCACGAACTTCTCGCCGAGGAGGCTGGTCTGGCCGATCGCGGCGACGGCGTTGTCCGGGAGCTTGACGTCCCCGCGCACCTTCACGGTGACGAGGGCGTGCCAGCCGCCCTTCCCGGGGGCGCCGCCGGCGAGCTCGATGTCCTCGACCTTGCCCACCGACACGTCGTTGACCTTGACCGCGGACTGCGGGACGAGGTCCAGCACATTCGCGAACTCGATCTTCACGGTCCGCGGGTTCGAGCCGAGGTCGGGGCCGCCGGGCAGCGGCAGCGACTCCACGCCGTTGAACGAGCAGCCCGACAGGGCCGTCGCCGCGGCGACCGCGGCGGCGCCCAGCAGATGGGCGCGGCGGGCGAGCCGTGTCCTGCTCATCGGCCACCTCCGGGCAGCAGCGCGCTGAGGTCCCCGGGCCCGCCGCGCGCCCCGGCCGTCGCGGTCTTGGCCGGCGTCGTGCCCGTCTTGCCGGTCTTGCCTGGCTTGCCGGACCCGCCCCGCGGGCCGTAGGCGTCCGGCGGGATCGGCACCGGGTCGTAGTGCGTGGTCAGCGCGGTGATCCAGGACAGGTCCAGGCTGAAGCCCGTCAGCGCCTTGCCGATGCCGTTGTACGGCCGGACGAAGTCGAGGCATTCCTTGGCGGGCGTGCCGACCGAGTACGCCAGCGAGCAGATCCAGTCGGCCAGGTCGTGGAACTGGCGGAAGTTGTCGCGGGTGTGGATGGTGCCGCTGATCGGGTCGTACGCGCGGGCCAGGTTGTTCACCGCGAGCGGTCCCGCGGTGAGGATCTCGGCGAGCGCGTCCTTCTCCTTCACCAGCACGCCGGTGATCTGGGCGAGCTGCCGGACGTTCGCGGCCAGTTCACCGCGGTTGTCCTTGACGAAGCGCTGCACGTTCCGCAGCGTCGGCGCGAGCGTGTTGAGGGCCGCGCTGAGCTCCTCCTTCTCCCCCGCCAGCTGCGCCGACACCCCGTTGAGGTGCCCGGTGAACGACTTGATCTGCTGGTCGTTCGCCTTCATCGCGTCGGTGATGATCCGCAGGTTCCGGATCGTGGCGGCGACGTCGCCGCGGTCGGTGCTGAGCGTGCTGAGCGCCTTGGAGGCGTCCGCGATCGTCTGCCGGATGTCCTCGCCCTGCCCGTCCAGGTTCGCGGCGCCGACCCGCAGCAGCCGCGACAGCGATCCGGTGCCGTCCTCGCCGGGCGCGTTGGCGCCCTGCGGGCCGAGCGCCTTGGAGAGGTCGTTGAGGCTGCCGCCGACCTCGTCGACCTCGACCGGGACGGCGGTGCGGCTGGTCGTCAGCGTCGCCCCGTCCGCGAGGACGGCGCCGCTCCGGTAGACGGGGGTCAGCTGGATGTAGCGGTCGGCGACGAGCGTCTGGTTGATGATGACGGCCTGCGCGTCGGCGGGCACCTTGTACTTGGCGTCGTACCTCATCTCGACCTTGACCGCGTCGCCGACGGGTTCGACGCTCGTGACCTCCCCGACCGGGATGCCGAGGATGCGGACGTCGGCGCCCTTGTAGAGGCCGACGGTCTTGGTGAAGTACACCGTCAGGCGGCGCTGCTTCGGCTCCTGGAGCACGAGCAGGAGCACGGCCACCAGCACTGCGACGGCGAGGACCGCGCCGCCGAGGCGAAGGATGGTTGCGGAGTTGCGCACTGTGACCTGCCTGCTCACGGGAGGAACGGCAACGGGTTGTCGCTCTGGTTGCCGGTCTGGTTGCCGCTCTGCTTCTGCTTCGTCCCGCCGTTCTTCGGGGCGTCCTGGATCGAGGCGGGGATCGGGACCAGGTTCTGGATCCAGGAGTCGAACCAGCGCCCGGTGCCGGTGACGTCCGAGAACTGCCGTGCGAACGGCGCGAACAGCTGCAGGATCCGGTCCAGGTTGTTCTGGTTCTTCAGCAGGATCCGGTTGACCTTCGCCAGGTTGTCCAGCATCGGCCGCAGCTGCTTGTCGTTCTCGCTGATCAGCGCGTTCACCTGCTGGGACAGGGTGACCGTGTTGATCAGCAGCTGGTGGATGACCGCGCGGCGCGCCTGCACCGCGCGCAGCACCTCGTCGCCGTCCCGGACGAGCCTGGCGAAGTCCTGGTTGCGGTCGGCGAGCAGTTGCGAGACGTCCTTGGCCTTGCCCGCCAGCTCGTGCAGCTCCTCGTCCCGGGACGCGACCGTGTTCGACAGCCGCCGCAGGCCCTCCAGCGACGCCCGGACCTCCTCCGGCGAGTTCTTGAACGTCTCCGACAGGACGTCGAACGACTTCGCGACCTGCTGGACGTCGATCGCACCGACCCGCTGGCTCAGCTCGCTGATCGCCGGAACGACCTCGAACGGCACGTGCGTCCGCTCGATCGGGATGTTGCGGCCGAGCCTGCCCCTGCCGCGCGGGGTCAGCTCCAGGTAGTGCGCGCCCAGAATCGTCTTGATCTTGATGCCGGCCTCGGTGCGCTCGCCCAGCCGCACCCCGTCGTCCACCCGGAAGGTGACCTTGACGTGGTCGCCGTCCAGGTCCAGGCCGGTGACCTTGCCGACCTTGACGCCCGCGATGCGGACCTCCTCGTCGGGCTTGAGCCCGGCCGCCTCCTTGAACGAGGCGGTGTGGGTCCGGCCGCCGGAGACGAGCGGGATGTTCTCCAGATTCATCGCCAGCGCCACCAGCAGCGCGATGATCGCGAACGCGGAGAGCCCGATGGGGACCGGGTTGCGTTGCCGGAACGGGACCCTCATCTACTTGCACCTCGCGTTCTCGTTCACGATCGCCGGTGTCTGGTAGACCGGTCCGCCCGGCAGCCGCACCCGCGCGTCGAGACCGCAGATGTACATGTTGAACCAGGACCCGTAGGACGAGATGTTGACGAGCTTCTGCAGCCGCTCCGGGCTCCGCTTGAGGCCCTTGTCGAGGTCGCCTCCGCTGGCGTTGAACGTCGCGGTCAGCTTGCGCAGCCCCGCGATGTCGTTGCGGATGCCCGGACGGGCGTCCGACAGCAGGTCCCGCGTCGTGCCGGTCAGCTCGTTGATCGCCGCGACCGAGTCGAAGATCGCCTTGCGGTCGCCGGAGACCCCGCCGACGAACCCGCGCAGATCCGTGATCAGCCGGTTGACCTCCGTGTGCCGCTCGTCGATGGTGCCGAGCACGGTGTTCAGGTTGTCGATCACCTGGCCGATGACCCGGTCCCGGTCGGCGAGCGTGTTGGTCAGCGACGCCACGTGCGCGAGCAGGCTGTTGATCGTGCCGCCCTCGCCCTGCAGCACCTGGACGATCTGCATCGCGAGCGTGTTGACGTCCTTCGGCTCCAGCGCGCGGAACAGCGGCCGGAAACCGTTGAACAGGGTCGTCAGGTCCAGTGCCGGCCTGGTCTGGGAGATCGGGATCGTCCCGCCCGGCTTCAGGTAGTCGTTGGCCTGCCCGGCGCCGTCGGTCAGCGCGAGATACCGCTGGCCCATCAGGTTGCGGTAGCGGATCTGCGCCTGCGTGGACGACGGCAGGCCCACCTTGAGCGGGCCGTCCCGCTCGACGCGGAACGTCACCTCGGCCTGGCTGCCCCGGTACAGCCGGATCTTCTCGATCTGCCCGACCCGGACGCCCGCGACCCGGACGTCGTCGTTCTCCAGCAGCCCGGTCACGTCCGAGAAGATCGCCTTGTAGCCGCGGGTCTCCCGGAACCGCACGTTGGCGATCGTCATCGCCAGCACGCCGGTGGCCACCGAGGTGATGACCACGAAGATGCCCAGCCTGATCGCCGCGCTCGTCGTCCTCACTTGATCGTCACCACCGATCCGTCCCGCAGCAGCGGACCGAACATCAGCGACGCCACGTCGGACACCTCATCGGCCGGGGTCCGCGTCGCCGGCCCGAGGACGCTGTTGAGCTGCTCCTTCGGGGACAGCGAGCCGGTGTCGACGAAGACGTTCGACAGCGCCCGGCCCCGGTCGCCGCCCCCGCCGTTCGGGTCGTCCGGGTTCTTCCACCACAGGTCGTCCTGCGTGCCGTCCAGCGCCAGGTAGTCCGGGAACGGCTTCTTCGGGTTCGGCAGGCCGTAGCAGCGCGGGTTGCGCTGGTCCCTGGCCTCCGGCTTGTCCAGCGGGTACTTGTAGCCCGGCCGCGGCTTGACGATCTCGATCGTCAGGTTGAAGGTCTTCGACCCGTTCCCGCCGGCCACCCGCTCGGACTCCGGCTTCAGCTTCATCAGCCCGGCGAACACGCACGGCAGCGACGGCGAGTACCGCGCCACCAGGCTCGCCACGTCCCGGTTCGCGATGTTCACGCCGATGATCTTCGGCCCGTTGTGCCGCATGAACGTGTCGCCGTCCTGCGCCAGCGCGGTCGTCGCCGGGATCAACTGCTCGATCGTCGCCTTCTTGTCGGTGATCGTCCGGCTGGTCACATTGAGGTTGCGCAGCGTCTGCAGCAGGTCCGGCGCCGCCGCGTAGTAGATGTCGGACACGTCCGACAGGCTGTTCAGGTCGTGCACCAGCGTGCCGAGCTGCGGGTTGATCTTCTTCAGCAGCGCGTCCGCCTGCTCCAGGTTCCGGCCGATCTGGTCGCCGCGGCCCTGCAGCGCCGTCGCCAGCGCGTTCAGCGTCGCGTTCAGCTCCGCCGGCTTCACCGCCTGCAGCAGCGGCAGCAGGTCGTTCAGCACCTTGTCGACCTCGACGGCGGCCTGGGAGCGGTCCTGCGCGATCACCGCGCCCTCGCGCAGCCCGAGCGGGGCCGGCTGGTCGGGGATCCGCAGGTCCACGTACTTCTCGCCGAACAGCGTCTTCGGCAGCAGCCGCGCCTGCACGTTCCGCGGGATCAGCTTCGCCTTGCCCGGGTCGAGCGCCAGGTGCAGCGTCGCGCCGTCCCCCGTCGCGGCGGTGCCGCGCACCTCCCCGACGATCAGCCCGCGCACCTTCACGTCCGAGTGCGGCAGCAGTTGCAGCCCGGCCCGCTCGGTCTTCACCGTCACCTCGGTGACCGGTGTGAACGCCTTGTTGTACAGCGCCACGGTCAGCGCCAGCAGCAGCGCGATCACGATGATCATCGAGATGCCGAGCACCCGGTAGCGCACACGTTCGCTCATCGCCGCGTCACCCCGCGATCCGGACGTCCGTCGAGGTGCCCCAGATCGCCATGCCGAGCAGCAGGTCCGCCACGTTGATCACGACGATGCTGGTGCGCACCGCGCGGCCCACCGCGACGCCGACGCCCGCCGGGCCGCCGCTCGCGTGGTAGCCGTAGTAGCAGTGGATCAGCATCACCAGCACCGCGAAGATGATCACTTTGCCGAACGACCACAGGATGTCGTTCGGCGGCAGGAACAGATGGAAGTAGTGGTCGTAGGTTCCGGGCGACTGCCCGTAGAACACCGTCACGATCACCCGTGTCGCGCCGTAGGAGGCGAGCAGGCCCACGGTGTACAGCGGGACGACCGCGATCATCCCGGCCAGCATCCGGGTCGTGACGAGGAACGGCATCGACGGGACGGCCATGACCTCCAGCGCGTCGATCTCGTCCGAGATCCGCATGGCGCCGAGCTGCGCGGTGAAGCCGCAGCCGACCGTCGCCGACAGCGCCAGCGCCGACACCAGCGGCGCGATCTCGCGGGTGTTGAAGTAGGACGCGACGAACCCGGTGAACGCGGCCGTGCCGATCTGGTTCAGCGACTCATAGCCCTGCAGGCCGACCTGGCTGCCGGTGAAGAACGTCATGAAGCCGACGATCACCACCGAGCCGCCGATCACCGCGAGGCCGCCGGTGCCGAGGCTCACCTCCGCCAGCAGCCGCAGCACCTCCGTGCGGTAGCGGCGCAGCACCCGGAACACCCACGCGAACGCGCGGGCGTAGAACGACAGCTGGTGCCCGAAGTCGTCCAGCCGCTGGAGCGGCGCGCCGGCCAGCCGGCCGGCCGCCTTTCCCGCCTTCGAAGGGGCAGCCATCACATCCCCTTCGACGGGACGAACTGGAAGTACAGCGTGGAGATCAGGAAGTTCTCCACGAACAGCAGCATGAACGTGATGACGACGGTCTGGTTGACCGCGTCGCCGACACCTTTCGGGCCGCCCTTGGCATTCAGGCCCTTGTAGGCGGCGACAAGGCCGGCGGTGATGCCGAACACGAACGCCTTGAACTCGGCCTGCAGCAGGTCGGGCAGTTGCGCGATCGCATTGAAGGACGCCAGGTACGCGCCCGGCGTGCCGCCCTGCAGCATGACGTTGAAGAAGTAGCCGCCGAGCAGGCCGACCACCGACACCAGGCCGTTCAAGAACAGCGCGACGAAGGCGCAGGCGAACATCCGCGGCACCACCAGGCGGTGCAGCGGGTTGATGCCCAGCACCTCCATGGCGTCGATCTCCTCGCGGATCTTGCGGGAGCCGATGTCGGCGCACATCGCCGACCCGGCGGCGCCCGCGACCAGCAGCGAGGTGACCAGCGGGCTGGCCTCCCGGACGATCGCGACCACCGCGGTCGCGCCGGTGTAGGACTGCGCACCGAGCTGCCGGATCAGCCCGCCGACCTGCAGCGACAGGATGCCGCCGAACGGGATGGCGACCAGCATGGTGGGAACCACGGTGACGCTGACGATGAACCATGCCTGCTGGACGAACTCGCGCCACTGGAACGGCCACTGGAACACCGCGCGGCCGGTGTCCAGACACAGGGCGAAGAACCGCCCGGGTTCCCTGACGACCACGTTGGCCGCGCCGTCCCCGATCTTGCGGAACGTCGCGGAAGAGCCGCCGCCCTTATCCCCTCGCTGGTCCGCGCCGATACCAGGAGTGGACATCAGTACCCTGCACCGCCCCCGGGCCGGCCAGGAGGCGGGTTGCCCGGGAACTGGCCGGGTCCGCCCGGCGGCATGCCGCCGGGCTGCCCCGCGGAGGACGCGCCGACGGGCGCCATGGACGCCACGTACCGCGGCCACTCCTCCACCCAGTTGCGGCCCAGGTCGTCGACGAACGAGCCGGGCGGCGGGGTGACGCCGTGCGCGGCGCACCACGCGCCGGGCGCGTGCATCCCGGCGCGCAGCAGCCCGTTGCTCGGCATCTGCTGCGGCGGGATCGACGGCAGCTTGCCGGGGTCGTGGCCCATCTTGGCCTCGGCCTCCAGCTCGGACTCGTCCTTCTCCTCGGACATGCCGATCGGGCCGATCTTGCTGGCGTTGAGGAACTGCCGGACGACCGGCTCCTCGCTGGACAGCAGCATCTCCCGGGGCCCGAACATCGCGAGGTGCCGCTGGTACAGCAGGCCGATGTTGTCGGGAACGGTCCGCGCCGTGTTGATGTCGTGGGTGACGATGAGGAAGGTCGCGCCGATCTGCGCGTTCAGGTCGATGAACACCTGGTTCAGGAACGCGGTGCGGACCGGGTCGAGGCCGGAGTCCGGCTCGTCCACCAGGAGGATCTCGGGGTCGAGGACGAGCGCGCGGGCGAGGCCGGCGCGCTTCTTCATACCGCCGGAGATCTCGCCGGGGAGTTTGTGCTCGGCGCCGAGGAGACCGACCATGTCCATCTTCTCAAGGACGATCCGCTTGACCTCGGACTCGGACTTCCTGGTGTGCTCGCGCAGCGGGAAGGCGATGTTGTCGAACAGGTTCATCGAGCCGAACAGGGCGCCGTCCTGGAACAGGACGCCGAAGAGCTTCCTGGTCTCGTACAGCTGCCCCTCGGGCAGATAGGGCAGGTCCCTGTCGCCGATCCAGATGTGCCCGCGGTCGGGCTTGAGGAGCCCGACGAGCGACTTCAGGAATACCGACTTGCCGGTACCGGACGGGCCCAGAAGAACGGAGATCTCACCTGCGGGAATGGTCAGCGACACGTCCTGCCAGATCACCTGGCGGCCGAAGGACTTGGTCAGGCCCTCGACTCTGATCTCGACGCCCACTCGTCACCTTTCGTCCAGGCCGGGGGAATCCCGAACCAATGAGCGAGTAGCACTCAGGCTCTTTCTGTCGTCACACGGCGTGTCCGCCGTATTGCTACCGTCCGGTAGCCGCGCCGGGTTCCACCACCGTAGCGGCCCCCCGTCCAAATGGAAGAGGTTCCTCTCCGGATCAGCGGCCGAATGCGACGTTGTAAGGCAATCGTTACTTACAACGCCTATGAGACTAGTGGTCCAAGAACCGACGTCTCAAGGGAGGGGTCCGGCCGACCGCCGAACCCGGACGGCAGGGACGGAGACCGCCTGATGTGACCACAGCGTCAGAACGGGACGGTACGCGGCCCGCAGATGACCACACAACCCGTCGCGGCACACGCTTTCACGCGGACCTTTATCACTCCGGCACAGGAAACGAAGGCCCCGGAACGCGAAGGAGGCGGCCACCCCCGAAGGGGTGACCGCCTCCGCGCAGAGCGGTGGAGCCACAGGCTCCGCGACTCTGGAGCTTGAAGAGCTCTGGAGCGTCCTTACTTGACGGTGACCGACGCGCCGGCCTTCTCCAGGGCCTCCTTGGCCTTGTCGGCCGTCTCCTTGTTGACCTTCTCCAGCAGCGGCTTCGGCGCGCCGTCGACCAGGTCCTTGGCCTCCTTGAGGCCGAGGCTCGTCAGGGCGCGAACCTCCTTGATGACCTGGATCTTCTTGTCGCCGGCGCCCTCAAGGATGACGTCGAACTCGTCCTGCGCGGCGGCCTCCTCGGCGGCCGGGGCGCCCGGCCCGCCCGGGACGGCGGCCACGGCCGCGACCGGCGCGGCGGCCTTGACGTCGAAGACCTCTTCGAACTGCTTCACGAACTCGGAGAGCTCGAGAAGGGTCATCTCCTTGAAAGCGTCGAGCAGGTCGTCGGTGCTGAGCTTCGCCATGATGTTTCCTCCGCTATGGCTTGTGATCTGGGGTGTGGGGAACCGCGGGTGTGCCTACTCGGCGGCGGGTGCCTCGGCGGTCTCGCCGGCGTCCTCGCGCTTGGCGCGCAGCGCCTCGGCGAGCTGGGCCGCCTGCGTCGGCAGGGCGTTGAACAGCGCGGCGGCGTTCGCCATCGAGCCCTTCATCGCACCGGCCAGCTTCGCGAGGAGCACCTCGCGCGACTCGAGGTCCGCGAGCTTGGCGACCTCGGCCGCGTCCATCGACTGACCGTCGATGAACCCGCCCTTGATCACCAGCATCGGGTTCGCCTTGGCGAAGTCACGCAGGCCCTTGGCTGCCTCGACCACGTCGCCGCGCACGAACGCGATGGCCGACGGGCCTTCGAGCAGGTCACGGAACTGCTCGTCGATACCGGCCTCGTTCGCCGCGCGCTTGGTCAGCGTGTTCTTCACCACGCGGAACCGCGCGTTCTCGCCGAGGTTGTCGCGCAGTTCCTTGACCTGCGCGACGGTCAGCCCGCGGTACTCGGTCAGCACGGCGCCGCTGGAGCTCTCGAACTCGCTCTTGAGCTCGGCGATCGCCGTGTCCTTGTGGGCCTTGGCCATAGCCCTCCTTCCGATTACCTGGGTGGTCCGATCCGCGTCCGTCCTCCCGAGGGGACAGGACGCCGATCCACCAAAAAACGCCCCGGCGCAGGCGCACGGGGCGTCCAGGCACGGCGCGGAGGCCATGCGGGGAAGCTCTCGTCTCACCTACGCAGGCCGCCCGAACGGAGTCGGGTCCTTCGGTCACCTCATGGAGGTGACGACCGGCGGTCTTCGGCATGGAACAGGATACGCGTGTCCTCGATCAGGGCCAAATCGGGGGGACGGCGGAGGGACCGCGGCCCGTGCGGGCCGCGGTCCCCCGGTGGTTCGGTGACTCGGTGGTTCGGTGGTTCGCCGTGCGGGTCAGGCGCCGGCGCCGGGAAGCCCGCCACCGCCGAGCCCGCTCATGAGCTGGCCGAAGTCGGTGACCTGGCTCGCCGGAGGCTCGACGATCTGCACCGGCTTGCCGTAGTCCCGGTACTTCATCGTCATGGTCATCGCGCCCTGGGACGTCTGGTTCGACTTCATCGTCATCTTGCGCGGCAGCTGCTGCCCGTCCACCCACAGGTCGAAGTGCATGTTCTGCATCCCGGTCGTGGCGAGGCTCTTGCGGTAGGCCTCCTGCATCTCCGGAGAGAGCTTCGCTATCGCGTCCTCCATCTGGTAGGTGCCGGTGTAGTGGGTCGTCTCGACGCCGTCCACCGACTCCTTGCCGACCTCACGCACGTCCTTGGACGCCGTCAGCATCTTCGTGTTCTGGATCGGGTCCATCTGGCGCGACTGCTGCAGCAGCTCGTCGATGTTCATGCCGGACTTCTTGCCCAGCTCGTCCAGCGAGATCTTGATCCACGGCTTCGCGCTGGAGCCGCCGCCGAGCGCGCTCAACATCGCCATCTTCATGTACATGTTCCGGCCGACGAGCCGCTGCTCCATGCCGCCCATCGACTTGCCCCCGACCGTCATCTGGGCGAAGTTCATGCTGTAGGCGAGGTCGGGCTTCGTCCGGTACTGCATGGTGCCGTTCATCGACACGTCGCCCTCGGCCGAGCCCGCCATCTGCAGCGACATGTCGGCCTTGAACGCGTCGGTCTGGCCGGTCTTCTCCGCGGCCTTGCCGAGCACCTGCGCGGCCGTCAGCTTGATGTTCTTGCCGGCCTCGTCCACCTTGCTGCCGGCGTCCCCGAGACAGCCGGTCAGCGAGAGGGCGAGGCCGGTGGCCAGCGCCGTGCCGGCGGCGAAACGACGGATCATCGTGGGGGTTCTCCTTGGTCTGCTTGGTCGCCCGGGCGCACGGGCCGAACGGTAGATCAGACGCGGGAGACACCGTCGCGGTTCACCCGGCCCCGCGTGAGGCCCTCGATCAGTTCCCGCCCGGGAAGGACCCGATCGACAGCTTCCCCACCTGGTCGGACGGCGGCGGGTTCACGCGGAACGACTTACCGTAGTCGCTGTACAGGACGGTCACCGTGCCGTTCTCGCCCCGCACGCCGGTCGCCTTCGAGACGAGCTTGCGCGGCAGATTGTCGCCGTCCGTCCACAGATCGAAGTTGATCTTGCCGTTGGCGCGGTCCTTCGGCAGCCACCTGCCGACCTTCTCGCGCGCCTGCGGGTCGAGCCGCCGCAGCGCGTCGTCGACGGTCACCGTCCCGGCGTAGTGCGTCGTCTTCACACCGTCGATCGTCTCGGTGCCGACCCGGCGTGCGTCCTTGGAGCCGGTGAACATCTTCGTCTGCTCGGCCGGATCCACCTTCTGCACCTGGTCGACCAGGCTCCGCACGTCGAACCCGGTCCGCTGCGCGACCTGGTTCACGTCGATCCTCACCCACGGCTTGCCGTCGCTGACGAACCGGGCGAGCTGCGGGACCTTCGCGTACAGGACGTCGCCGGTGTAGATCGCCTGCCCCTTGGCACCCGGCACGCTCTGCCCGTTGTGGCTGAACTCGTCCAGCCTCGCGGTGAACGTCAGCTCCGGACGCAGCCGGAACTGCCCGGTGGCGTGGACCTTCCCGGCGCCGTTCCCGGTGCCGGTCACGGTCAGGTCGGCCTTGAACGTGTCGGCCTGCCCCGTCTTCTGCGACGTCTTCAGCAGCGCCTCACCGGCGCTGAGCTTCATGTTGTCCGTGTTCGCCGACCCGTCCCCGTTGCATCCGGACAGGACGAGCGCGGCCCCCACGGCGGTGCCGCCGGCCGCCACCACGAGTCGTCGGTTCATGAGAGTCGAGCCTCCCTTGTCGTCCTTCTGGTGTTCCCAGTGTCCCGGGATGGCAACAGCTCGACATCCCCCGGTGGTACGAACGACTCTCCAAACGGTACGACCAACGGCGTAGCCCGCGACCGGCCCTACGGCAGGGCACGGAACGCGCGAGAAGGCCGCGTCAGCGGTAGGAGCCGAAGGCCATCGACCCGTTGAAGGACGCGCCGGGCCCCTGCGCGTTCAGCACGATCGACGTCGGGCGGGCCCTGCTGTCGGCCCACAGGTCGAGCCCGCAGCCGGTGCCGTCCGGTACCAGGGGGCGGAACCGGGCCGCCGTCTCCTGCGGAAGCAGCGCGTACACGCTGCCCATCAGCGCCTGCGCCGTGAAGTTCGTCCGGCCGGACGCGTCCGGCTCGCTCGCGGTCATCCCGGGCAGCGTCCCGATCATGAAGGTGAACTGCCGGGGGTCGGACTCGTTCTGCAGCCTGCCCAGCTGCGCCGCGGTGAGCGTGGACGTCGTCCACTTCGTCCCGTCGTAGCCCCTGAGCGTGTTCCCGCTCACGATCACCTTCTTGGTGACCTTGCTCAGCTCGCCGTTCTGCATCGTCTGCGTGACACCGGTCGCGCTCATCGCGAACTTCGGCCACAGGGTGAACGAGGCCGTCTCCGTGGCGTGCTGATAGTCGCCGCCCGACCCGATCGTCACCTTCATGTCCGTCTTGCGGGTGAAGGAGTGCAGGCTGGGGCCGGGCTGAGGCGGGGCCGTGGGCAGCCCGTGCGCGCCACCGCCGTTCCCCGTGCCGGGGGCGCCCGAGCCGGGGCCGTTGCCGGGGCCCGCGCCCGGTGCCGTGGACGCGCCCGGGGAGACCGTCCCGGACGCCGTCCCGTTCGGGTTCGTCCGGTCCCGCTGGGCCATGGCCGCGGCCGGCGGCATCGACCCGGCGTCCTTGGCGGAATCACCGCCGACCTTGACCACCATCAGGATCACCGTGGGCACGACGGCCACCGCGGTCACGGCGGAAATGGCGATGGCCCGGTCGGTTCGACGCTTCACGACGGCAATTCAACACCAGGTTCCCCGCGGGTAACAAAACAATCGTGCGACGAATTGTCCGGTTGCGGACGCGACCCGATGTATCCACCCGGTAGAACGCGGAAACGCGACAGGGCGCCCCCGGGTGGGGACGCCCTGTCGTGACGGTCGCCGCTACCGGCGAGCCGATGCGATCAAGCGGTTTCGAACTCCGCGGTCAGGTTGCGGACCGCGTTCGGGTCCACCGGGATGCTCGGGCCCATCGAGGTCGTCAGGGACGCCTTCTTGACGTACCGGCCCTTCGCCGCGGACGGCTTGAGCCGCTGGATCTCCTCGATCGCCGCCGCGTAGTTCTCCACCAGCCGGCGCTCGTCGAAGGACGCCTTGCCGATGATGAAGTGCAGGTTCGCGTGCCGGTCGACCCGGAACTCGATCTTGCCGCCCTTGATGTCGGACACGGCCTTCGCCACGTCCATGGTGACCGTGCCGGTCTTCGGGTTCGGCATCAGGCCGCGCGGGCCCAGCACCCGGCCGAGCCGTCCGACCTTGCCCATCTGGTCCGGCGTGGCGACCACCGCGTCGAAGTCCAGGAAACCGCCCTGGATCCGCTCGATCAGGTCGTCGGAGCCGACCAGGTCGGCGCCCGCCGACTCCGCCTCCTGCGCCTTCGCGCCGACCGCGAAGACCAGCACGCGGGCGGTCTTACCGGTGCCGTGCGGCAGGTTGACGGTGCCGCGCACCATCTGGTCGGCCTTGCGCGGGTCGACGCCCAGCCGCAGCGCGACCTCGACGGTCGCGTCGAACTTGGTGACCGCGGTCTCCTTGGCCAGCTTCACGGCCTCGGCCGGGCTGTACAGCCGCTCCCGGTCGATCTTCTCCGCGGCGGCGCGGTAGCCCTTGCTGCGCTTCATGCTCGTTCCTCCAATGGAACTCGTGGTACGGGCCGGCGCCGGCCCTCCCACCGGGTGACTTACTTGACGTCGATCCCCATCGACCGCGCGGTGCCGGCGACGATCTTCTCGGCGGCGTCCAGGTCCTTGGCGTTGAGGTCGGGCATCTTGGTCGTGGCGATCTCGCGGATCTGGTCACGGGTGACCGAGCCGACCTTGGTCTTGTGCGGCTCGCCGCTGCCCTTCTCCACGCCCGCGGCCTTCAGGATGAGCTGCGCGGCCGGCGGGGTCTTGGTGACGAAGGTGAACGACCGGTCCTCGTAGATGGTGATCTCTACGGGGATGACGTTGCCGCGCTGGGACTCCGTGGCAGCGTTGTACTGCTTGCAGAAGTCCATGATGTTGACGCCGTGCGGACCGAGCGCGGTACCGACCGGCGGCGCCGGAGTGGCCGCACCGGCCTGGAGCTGGACCTTCACCAACGCGGCGATTTTCTTCTTCTTGGGAGGCATGCCTCTCCCTCTGTGTTCCGTTTCGCTGTGGTCCCGACTCCCGGACACCGGGCAACACGGCGGGCGGAACTAGACCGCCGCGTTGGGACCTTGGTCGACCCCGCAGCCCCGCGTGCGCGGGGAGCACAGCCGCACCTTTACGAGGGCGGCCACGTTTCTGGGGGGTCATCCCCGCGGGAGCGGGGCCGATGGGTGCCCGTCCCGCCGGAGACCGGAGGGCGGGAACCCGAACCCGTCCCCGCTGACGCGAGGACGGCCTGTCAAGGATACGGCCTGACCGGAGCGGGCAGGACCGGGCGTCGAGACCGTGTCGGATCTCGGAGACCCGGGCAGATCCCGGAGGCGGTCAGATCTTGGAGACCTGGTTGAAGGACAGCTCGACCGGCGTCTCCCTGCCAAAGATCGAGACCAGGACCTTGAGCTTCTGCTGCTCGGCGTTGATCTCGTTGACGGTGGCGGGGAGGGTGGCGAACGGGCCGTCCATGACGGTGACGGACTCGCCGACCTCGTAGTCCACGGTGGCCGGGGCCTTCGCCTGCTCCTTGGCGGTCTTGGCGACGCCCTCCTCGGGCGCGGGGGCCAGCAGGCTGGCGACCTCGTCCAGGCTCAGCGGGGACGGCTTGTTCAGCAGGCCGACGAACCCGGTGACGCCCGGCGTGTTGCGGACGGCGGCCCACGACTCGTCGGTCAGCTCCATGCGGACGAGGATGTAGCCCGGCAGGACCTTCTCGTTGACCTTCTGGCGCTTGCCGCCCTTGATCTCGGTCACCTCGTGCTGCGGGACCTCGATCTGGAAGATGTAGTCCTCCATGTTGAGGGTCTGCGTCCGGGTCTCGATGTTGGTCTTGACCCGGTTCTCGTAGCCCGCGTACGAGTGGACGACGTACCAGTCGCCCGGCTGGAGCCGGAGCTGCATCTTGAAGTCGGCGTACGGGTCGGCCGGCGGCTCGGGCGTGGCCTCCTCGCCCTCGCCTTCGACGGCCTCCGCCAGCTCGGCGGCGCCTTCGGCGGCGTCCGGCGCGGGACCCTCGCCTTCGAGCTTCGTGTCCGCGGATTCGGCGTCGCCGGCGGACACGGCCGCCTCGGCCGTCTCCTCGGCGGGCTCCGCCGCCTGGTCTGCCGCAGCAGCCGCAGCGGACTGGGCCTCGTCAACGGCCTCGTCGTAGGGCTGTGAGGGCTCGGACACGGCGACTCTTTCTCTCGGTCTTCGGTGATGGACTTGCAAGGTTACGGCGGGTCTACCGGGTACACGGCCCCGGCCGCGCGACGTCAGCCGAAGATGGCGTAGACGCCCTTCTGCAGCCCGTAGTCGAAACCGGAGACGACCGCGACCATGATCAACACGAACACGAGCGAGACGGTCGTGTAGGTGACGAGCTCCCGCCGCGTGGGCCAGATGACCTTGCGCAGCTCAGCGATGACCTGGCGCACGAAAAGCGAAGGCGACGTCCGCCCGGAAGGGGACTTCTTCCTGCTCTTGCCCTCGTCCTTGGCCTCGGGCTCTTCGCGAGTCTCAGTCGCCATTTGCCGCCGTTCACCTCATAGGTCGTGATCCAACCACCCTGTGGTTGCCGCGCGGTTCCGTACCGCGGAGCGTCACGGCGCCGCCGTGACGCGGCCGGAACGGGTGCGCGCACCGCACCTCGCAGGGCAGGAGGGACTCGAACCCCCAACCGCCGGTTTTGGAGACCGGAGCTCTACCAATTGAGCCACTGCCCTTCGTTCTCCGGCTACGGAGAACACCCGGCCATGGGACCGGGATGGTGCCGGGTCCCAGCTTACGGCCTCATGTCGATGCCCGCGTGCGGACAGGCTCGTATGGCGGGGACACGCCACTTGGAGGGTGAGTCTACGTGGCCGAGGGCCCCGCGTCGAACCGATACCCGGAGATCGTCCTCCGGGCGGCGGCGAATCCCGTCCGACCAGCCCGGATATATGGCTCGGGTCATGGACCGGCGTCTGTAACGATAGAGCCATGAGCACTGACCGTCCTCGCATCTCCAAGCGCATCGCCGCGATATCCGAGTCCGCCACGCTGGCCGTCGACGCCAAGGCCAAGGCGCTGAAGGCGGCGGGCCGCCCGGTCATCGGGTTCGGGGCGGGCGAACCCGACTTCCCGACACCGGACTACATCGTCGAGGCCGCGGTGACCGCCTGCAGGGTGCCGCGCTTCCACAAGTACACGCCGGCGGGCGGGCTGCCCGAGTTGCGCGCCGCCATCGCCGAGAAGACCGAACGCGACTCCGGGTACAAGGTCGAGGCCAATCAGGTCCTCGTGACCAACGGCGGCAAGCAGGCGGTGTACGAGGCGTTCGCGGCGCTGCTGGACCCGGGCGACGAGGTGCTCGTCCCGACCCCGTACTGGACGACCTACCCCGAGTCGATCAAGCTGGCGGGCGGCGTGCCCGTGGACGTCGTCGCCGACGAGACCACCGGCTACCGGGTGAGCGTCGAGCAGCTGGAGGCGGCCCGCACGGACCGGACGAAGGTGCTGCTGTTCGTATCGCCGTCCAACCCGACCGGGGCCGTGTACTCGCGGGACGAGATCGAGGCCATCGGACGCTGGGCGGACGAGCACGGCCTCTGGGTCGTCACCGACGAGATCTATGAGCACCTCGTGTACGGCGACACCGAGTTCCACTCGATGCCGGTGGTGGTGCCGGAGCTGGCCGACCGGACGATCGTCCTGAACGGCGTCGCGAAGACGTACGCGATGACGGGCTGGCGCGTGGGCTGGCTGATCGGCCCGGCGGACGTGGTCAAGGCCGCGCAGAACCTCCAGTCGCACGCGACGTCCAATGTGGCGAACGTGTCCCAGGCCGCCGCGCTCGCCGCGGTGACCGGTGACCTGTCGGCGGTGGCGGAGATGCGGGCGGCGTTCGACCGGCGCCGCAAGACGATGGTGCGGATGCTGAACGAGATCCCGGGCGTGGTCTGCCCCGAACCGGAGGGCGCGTTCTACGCCTACCCGTCGGTGAAGGCGCTGCTGGGCAAGGAGCTGCGCGGCAAGCGTCCGGAGACGTCGGTGGAGCTGGCGTCGCTGATCCTGGAGGAGGCGGAGGTCGCGCTGGTGCCGGGTGAGGCGTTCGGCACGCCGGGCTACTTCCGTCTCTCCTACGCGCTGGGCGACGATGACCTGGTCGAGGGCGTCTCGCGGGTCGCGAAGCTGCTCTCCGAGGCGAGCTGACCCCGCCGACGTACGAACCGGCCCCGGGCGCACGCTGCCCGGGGCCGGTTTCTTTTCCCGTGGTCTCCCCTCAGGGGCGCACGCCCTCGGCGATGCGCATGAGCTGGTCCTTGGGCGCTCCCTTGGCGGTGACGGTGACACCGACCCCGGGCCGCGCCAGCCACGAGATCTGGCGCGCCGAGTCGGGACGGTCGGCGGTCAGCGCGGGCGCCCCCCGCACGGACGTACGGCCTGGGACGCCCGTCGTCTTCATGAGGTCGGCGGGGCCGGTGAGCCCGCCGCTCTTCACCAGAGCGATCTCCACCCAGCCGGTCTTGCCGCGCCACTGGCAGGTCGTGGTCTTGCGGCCGGCGTCCTCGGTCACGGCGCAGGGGCCGGTGGAGGCAAGAGCGTCCGGGATGTAGGTGATCCAGCGCGGCAGCCGTCCGGTCACGTCGCCCACGCCGGGCCTGTCCGGTCCCGTCCCCCCGCCGGAGGAGGGACGCGTGGCCGGCCTCGGCGAGGCACCCGCCTCGGTCCTCCCCTTGGACGGCGAGGACACCGGGACATCGGGGGCGGGAGACCGCTCCGGTGGCCGGTGCGCCGAGACGGTGTTCGTGGGACGTGGCGTCTCGGCGTTCCCGGCCGGCGTGGCCTGGAACGACTGGTAGGTGGGCACGAGGGCGAGCGCGGCGACCGATGCGGCCGCGACGCCCGCGGCGGCGCGGATCCGGGCCGCCCGGCGGCGGTGCCGCCGCTTGACGTCCGCGGCGAGCGAGGGGGACGCGGTCGCCGCGGCCACCTGCTCGGCCATGGCCTTCCGCAGTTCACTCTCCAGGTCCATCGCTCATCTCCCCAGTGGCGCCAGGTTCGTGTCGAGGCGCTCCCGGAGCCTGGCGAGCCCCCGGGACGCCTGGCTCTTGACCGTTCCGACCGAACAGCCGAGCGCCTGCGCCGTCTCCGCCTCCGAGAGGTCCTCCCAGAACCTCAGGACCAGTACCGCACGCTGCCGCGGGCCGAGCTTGCGCAGCTCGTCCATGAGCGTCCCCCTCAGCTCGACGGCGTGGTTCGGTGAGGCGGCCGGTGTCTCCGGGAGTCGCGCCATATGAATCTCCCGGAGCACCTTCCACCGGCGGGCGCGGCTGATGATGAGGTTGACCAGGATCCGGCGGACGTACGGTTCCGGATCGCTGCCCGCCTCCAGCCGCCCCCAATGGCGGTAAGCCTTCTCAAGCGCGGTCTGCAGGATGTCCTCGGCGTCCTGCCGGGCCCCGCACATCAACGACGCGGTGCGCAGCAGGGCATCGCCGCGTGCCGCCACGAACTCCACGAACGACTCGTCGTCTCGACGCCCCACTGTGCTCCGTCCCGGCTAGTGCGGTTCCGGTCGATGTCACCGAGAGCAGGCGGCCCCCGCGCCAGGGCCGCCCGCTCGCGCCTGTGGTGTTACCGCGCCTGCCCCAGCGCGGTCGCCACGTCCCGCAGCCCGCCGGCGAGGACGGGGCTGCCGTTGACGAACAGCGAGTAGCCGTTCGGGTCGAACAGCAGCACCCCGTTGCCGTTCGGGGCCCGCCAGCCGGCGAAGCCCGCCACGGTGACCGGGCTGCCGCCCTCGGGCAGCCGCAGCGCCTGCCGGAGCTGATTCTGGGTCATGCCGGCGGGCGTCTTCAGCGTTTCGACGGTGAGCCACTGGCCGGCCTTGCCGGTCCACTTCTGCGTGATCGCGCAGATCTTCCGCTTGCGCAGCTCGGCGGAGCCCGAGGCGGCCGAGGTGTAGCGCAGGCCCTTCGGCAGCATGACGGTCTTCTCGACCGTTCCGCCGACCTTGACCGCCGGCATCAGCTTGCTGCAGTCGAGCTTCGGGACGGCGGGCAGGCCGGGCTTGGCGGGGACGGCCGCGGACGGCCTCGGCGCCGGGGCGTCGGTCGGCAGGCCCGGGGCGGTCGGCGCGCAGGCCGGCAGGTGCGCGGGGAGCTGGCCCTTGACGTCCGGGCTCTTGACGCCGGGGGCGTCGACACCCGGGACCTTGGCGCCCGGCACGTCGGTCTCGGGCAGTTCGGTCTTCGGCAGGTTCTTCGTGACCGGGTTCTGCTTGAGGTGCTGCTCGACCTGCTTCTTCACGCCGGTCTTGGGGATGTCGGCCTTGGGCAGGCCGGTCGCGGGGAGCTTGCCCTCGGGCAGGCCGGGCTTCGCCGGGATGCAGGTCGGGAGCGTCTTCGGCGCGGTGTGCCGCAGCTCGCTGGTCGCGGCGGGAGCCTTGGCGCCGTTCGACTGGAGGCCGGCCTCGTGGTGGGTGCCCGTCATCGCCCAGGTCGCGCCGCCGCCGACGGCGACGGTTCCGACGGCGGACGCGGCGATCAAAGCGGCCTTCAGCGTGATCATGGTGTGTGTCCCTTTCTGCCCGGGTCGTTCTCGCGGGGGGTGCCCGTTTCTCTCTGGCGCCCCTCGTATACGCACGGTGCGGACAGGGGGTTGCACGCGGTTCCAAAGTTTTTTCTGAGGTGCCCATGGGCGGATGGCCGCCGCGTGTCATGCGGGGTAGTCCGGTGTGGTGATCTCGCGGGGACAGGGGTTCGAGACGCCCGCGGATCCGGCAACATTGGCACATGGAGGCCCGTACCGTTTCAGCCCGTCCGGCCCAGGACCACTCCATGCCGGACCACCGGGAGCCCGCCCCCGCCCCGCGCGGCTCCGCCCGCCCGGACGTGGCCAAGCTCCCGAAGGCGCATCTGCACCTGCACTTCACCGGATCGATGCGGCATTCGACGCTCGTGGAACTCGCCGGCGTGCACGGCGTCCACCTGCCGGACGCCCTCGTCGAGGACTGGCCGCCCCGGCTGCACGCGACCGACGAGCGCGGCTGGTTCCGGTTCCAGCGCCTGTACGACATCGCGCGTTCGGTGCTGCAGACGCCGGACGACCTGCGCCGCCTGCTGCGCGAGACGGCCGAGGACGAGGCGGCGGAGGGCTCGGGCTGGCTGGAGATCCAGGTCGATCCGAGCGGCTACATGGCGAAGTTCGGCGGGCTGACCCCGACCGTGGAGCTGATCCTGGACGCGGCGCGGGAGGCGGCGGAGGCGGCCGGCGTCGGCATCGGCGTGGTGATCGCGGCGAACCGGACCCGGCATCCGCTGGACGCCAAGACGCTCGCGCGGGTGGCCGTCCGGTACGCGGGCCGGGGCGTGGTCGGGTTCGGGCTGTCGAACGACGAGCGGCGGGGCCGGGCCTACGACTTCGAGGGGGCGTTCCGGATCGCCAAGCGCGGCGGGCTGCTGTCGAGCCCGCACGGCGGTGAGCTGCTCGGCCCGGCGAGCGTCCGGGAGTGCCTGGACATGCTGGCCGCCGACCGGATCGGGCACGGTGTCCGCGCCGTGGAGGACCCGCGGCTGCTGGCGCGGATCGTCGAGCGGGGCGTGACGCTGGAGGTGTGCCCGGCGTCGAACGTGGGTCTCGGGGTGGCGGCGACGGCATCGGAGGTTCCGGTGCGGCGGCTGTACGAGGAGGGCGCGTCGATCGCGCTGGGCGCGGACGATCCGCTGCTGTTCGGGTCGCGGCTGGCCCGCCAGTACGAGCTGGTCCGCACCGAGCACGGGTTCTCCGACGTGGAGCTGGCGGAGCTGGCCCGGCAGTCGATCAGGGCGTCGGCCGCCCCCGATGACGTGCGGAAGCGGCTGCTGGCCGGGGTGGACGCCTGGCTCGCGGGCTAGGCGGCGGACGCGGCCGAGCCCGCTCGCTTCCGCGTCCCGTCAGGCGGTGATCCCTTCGACCAGCAGGAGGGCGCCGAAGACGGCGAATCCCGTGGCGGCACCGTACTTGATGACGCGCTCGGGGAGTTTCCGGCCGAGCATCTGGCCGGCGGCGATGGCGAGCGCGTCGGCGGCGACCATGCCGATCGTCGAACCGGCCCACACACCGGCCAGCGCCAGGAGCCCGCCGTGGTCGGCGGCGAGGGTGACGGTGGCGAGCATGGTCTTGTCGCCCAGTTCGGCCAGGAAGAACGCGCCGCCGACGGCGAGGATCGCCGAGCCCTTGGCGCGGCGGGCCTTCGCGCGTTCGTCCTCGTCCAGTTCGTCGCCGCGGAGCGTCCACAGCGCGAAGCCGAGGAACGCGAGCCCGGCGAGGATCGAGATCGGGCCGGTGGGGAGCGCGGCGCCGAGCGCCGCGCCGAGGGCGACGCTCGCCAGGTGGACGAGCGCGGTCGCGGCCGTGATGCCGATCAGCACCTGCGCGGCGCGGAAACGGGTGGCGAAGGTCATGGCCATGAGCTGGCTCTTGTCGCCCAGCTCGGCAACGAAGATCACGGCCAGGCTGATGAGGAAGGCGGACACCGGTTCCCTCTCGCTCGGACGCCGGGCGAAGGGCGGGGGTCGAGCACACGCGACCTCGGCCCGGCATGGACTGCCAGGCCGAGGGTCTCGTCCGCCGCGGTGCGCACCGGGCCCGCGTGACCGGGCGCCACCGGCGGCGCCAGTATGTCGATCACGCGATTGGGACTACTCCCCCTCGACGTTTCCGACCCTACCGGATCAGAGCGCGACCCCGACGAGGACGGGCTCGTTGACCAGTTCGACCCCGAACGCGTCGCGGACGCCGGCGCGGACCTCGCGGGCCAGCGCGAGCAGGTCGGCGGTGCTGGCGCCGCCGGGGTTGGTGAGGGCGAGGGTGTGCTTGGTGGAGATGCGGGCGGGGCCGAGAACGTGGCCCTTGGCGAATCCGGCGCGGTCGATGAGCCAGGCGGCGGACGTCTTGACCCGGTCGCCGGTCTCCGGGTAGCGCGGGAACGTCGCGTCCGGGCCGAGGCGCTCGGCGACGCGGCGCTGGAGTTCGGCGAGCTGCTCGGGGTCGAGGACGGGGTTGGTGAAGAACGATCCGGCGCTGCGGGTGTCGGGGTCGGCGGCGTCCAGGACCATGCCCTTGCCGCGCCGCAGTTCGAGGACGGCGTCGCGGGCCTCTTTCAGCGTGACCCGCTCCCCCGGCCGTACGCCCAGTTTGCGCGCCAGTTCGGCGTAGGCGATGGGCTGCGACTCCTCGGCCTCGTGGAGCGCGTACGTCACGTCCAGGACGACGTACCGGTCGTTGCCCTTGAAGACGCTGTGCCGGTAGGTGAAGCGGCAGGCGGCGCGGTCGAGCGTGACGACGGCCCGGGACTCCCGGTCGTAGGCGCGGACCTCGATGATCGTCTCGCTGACGTCCTGCCCGTAGGCGCCGACGTTCTGGATCGGGGTGGCGCCGACGCGGCCGGGGATGCCGGACAGGCATTCGACGCCGGCGAGACCGTCGGCGACGCAGCGGGCGACGAACGGGTCCCAGTCCTCGCCGGCCTGGGCGCGGACGTGGACGGTGCCGCCCTCGGCGGCGGTGCGTTCGGTGCCGCGGGTGCCGATGTGCACGACGGTGCCGGGGAAGCCGTCGTCGGACACGACCAGGTTGCTGCCGCCGCCGAGCACGAGGACGGGTTCGCCTTCGTCGTCGGCCGCGCGGATCGCGGCGACGAGTTCGGCCTCGGTCGTCGCCTCGACGAACCGCCGGGCGGGGCCGCCCAGCCGCAGTGTGGTGTATCCGGCCAGGTTCACCTCTTCGGCGATCACCGCCACGTCGTCTTCCCTCCCGTACGTGCCCGGCCCCCATGGCGGCATCGGCCGGGACGGCCCCGGCCGATGCGTCGCTCCCGTTCAGGCGAGCTTGACGACCGCCTTCGCGCGCGTGAGGACCTTCTGGTCGTTGGACCTGGCGGTGAGCGCCACGACGACCTTGCCGTCGTCGAGCTTCTCCTCCACCTTGCCGCTGATCTCCAGTGTCGCGCCGCCCTC
Source organism: Actinomadura formosensis NBRC 14204 (assembly GCF_001552155.1). Lineage (GTDB taxonomy): Bacteria > Actinomycetota > Actinomycetes > Streptosporangiales > Streptosporangiaceae > Spirillospora > Spirillospora formosensis. The sequence goes on from NZ_BCQQ01000023.1 coordinate 52,373, forward strand.
GTCGGGGACGACGACCGGAGAGGAGAACCGTACCCCGTAGTCCACGACGGCGCCGGGGTCGCCCGCCCAGTCGGTGACGAACCGGCCGCCCTGCGCCATCGTGTACATGCCGTGCGCGATGACGTCGGGGAGGCCGACGGCCTTGGCGACGGACTCGCGCCAGTGGATCGGGTTGAAGTCGCCGGACGCGCCCGCGTACATGACGAGGTCGGCGCGGTCGATCGCGTAGGTCTGCGCGGGGATCTCGGTGCCGACCTCGACGTCGGCGTAGTTCACCTTGGCGGTCATCAGGCACCCCGCTCCACGATCACGTTGTAGGACTTGCAGACCAGTTCGCCCTCGGTCGTCTTGACGTCGGTCTCGATGACCATCTTCTCGTTGTTGCCGATCGACCTGATCTCGGTGATCGTCGCGGTGCAGGTGACGACGTCGCCGGCGCGCAGCGGGCGGGTGTACTCGAAGCGCTGCTCACCGTGCACGACCATCGCGTAGTTCAGCCCGAGTTCGGGGTCGGCGAGACCGGCGTTGCCGAGCGAGACGACGATCGGGAAGGTGGGCGGCGCGATGACGTCGGGGTACCCGGCCGCCTTGGCCGCCTCCTGGTCGCGGTAGATCGGGTTGTGGTCGCCGATCGCGTCCGCGAACTCGCGGATCTTCACCCGGCTGACCTCGTACGGTTCGCTGGGCGGGAAGCTCCGCCCGATGAAATCACGGTTGAGTGCCATGCATTCCGTCCCTCTAGGTCGAACGGGGCATCCATGCCCGGGCGCCCCCTGAGCACATCCTGTCCCGTCTTCGCTCGGACGGTAACAGAACGACGTTCAGCCCGCCCTCGCGGGTCTCAGTGGCGAGGACGGGCTGATCATGTCAGGGCAAGCGTGCGAAGAAGCAGCCGCTGCGGGGCCTGGAGCGACCCGGCTCAACTGGCGGGTTTCCCGGTGCGGACGGTGCGTCCGGCCCGGTGCGGACGGTGGGTCCTGGCCCCGTGCCTTGAACACAGCGGGCAGTACTCCTCCGTCCGGGCCTCAGCTAGCGGGTTTCCCGGTGCGGACGGTGCGTCCTGCAGTTGGGGCAGTACTTCTTGATCTCAAGGCGGTCCGGGTCGTTGCGCCGGTTCTTCCGCGTGATGTAGTTGCGGTGCTTGCACTCCTGGCAGGCCAGCGTGATCTTCGGCCGGACGTCGGTGGCAGCCACGATGGAGTGCCTTTCTGGGTAAGGGACATGGAACTTCGGGCCGCGGCCGCCCTGGCGGGCGGCCGGCGATTCGACCCAGCCTGCTCACCTCCGGGACGGAGGTGAGAGACATGGGTAGTAGCGAGGGCCGGACTTGAACCGGCGACACAGCGATTATGAGCCGCTTGCTCTGCCTGACTGAGCTACCCCGCCGTGATGGTCGGTGTGACCGGATTACAAGGATACCGGATGCTCACCGAACCCTGGAAACGCGACAACCCGGATCGAGATCGGGGCTTCGGCTTCGCGGGCTCCACCGGACCGTCTCCGGGACATCGGGCGCGCCGATGAGCCGTGAAACGTCCTGCTGGAACCGGTGGGACGGTACCACAGGCCCCGCTATGGAGCGAATCAACTCGTTCCCGGCTCCTCGGCTCCGGCGCAGGAACCGCGGGGACGACGAAGGCCGCCGTCCGGTGATGCCGGAGGGCGGCCCGTGTGTCGTGAGCCCCTTTACGGAATCGAACCGTAGACCTTCTCCTTACCATGGAGACGCTCTGCCGACTGAGCTAAAGGGGCTTGCGTCGTTCGCGCAGTAAAACCATACACGGCCCGAGGGCATGGCGCGAACTGCATAAGGCTCTTCGGAGTCCGGGTGCGGCGCCCGCCGGAATGCCCCGCCCGGCGGCCGTCAGAAACGTACGAAGACCGCGGTGGCGTCGTCGAACCGCTTGCCTCTCGGCCGGCCGGCCGCCGACGCCTCCACGGCCCGGGTGCGCCTGACGAGTTCCCGCGGGCCTTCCTCGTCGAGGAGGCGGAGCAGGTCGTCCCAGCCCATGTGCTCGAACCGCTCCACGAGCCGGGACGCGCCGTCGCTCAGCACCGCCGCGCGTGTGAGGCCCTCGACCGGCACCTCGCCGGTCAGCCCCTCGTACGCGGCCTCCGGTTTCGTGCTCGCCACCCAGAACCCGCCGGGGCTGTTCCGCGACCTCCGCACGCCTTCGAGGGTGTAGCTGGGCAGATGGTCGACCCGGTCGTCCCGGAACACCCTGATCTCGCCGGCGTCCATCACGATCGGGGAGTCGGCGAGGACGTACCACTCCACCGCCCCGTCGCGGCGGCGCAGCAGCGACACCGTCGCCGACGGGCTGTCCGGATTCTCCAGATCGCATGTCCCCGCGTGCGCCTCGCCCGTCACCTTGATGGCCTCGGCGACCAGGTCGGGCAGCGGCCGGCCCTCCTCCAGCGCGAGCAGCGCCGCGATCCGGCCGCCCAGTCTCCGCACCAGCCATGCCGGGTCGTGCCGGCACCCGCTGTCCACCCCCGGCGGGGCCGTCGCCCCGTCCAGCAGCACGACCCATCCGGGCCCGGCCGCCACGAAGTCCTCGTTCTCCCGTCCCGGCGTCGCCTCGCTCACATAACTCACCTGCACGGATGCAGGTCTACACGGTGGACGGCCCGCCCGGGGCCGGTAGACCGAACCCGCAAATGGGGCACGCCGGGCCATCGCCCTGCTGTATCGGCCTCAGTCCTCGACGTCGACGCCGAAGCCGCTCGCCAGCTCGGCCAGGCCGAAGTCGTGGCCCTGCCCGACCACGCGGAGCCGCCACCTCGGGCCGCGCCGGTAGATCTCGGCGAGCAGCATCGTCCGCTCGCTCGTCCCGGCGTCGAGGGTCGCCTGCGCGACCGCCCGCTCGCCGTCGTCCGGTCCGATCCCGAGTTCGACCGGGCCGAGTTCACCGAACGTCACTCTGCCGTCGATCGCGGCCGCGACGGTCACCTTCCGGACGGCTTCGGGCAGCGCGGCCAGATCGATGGCGATCGCCTGCTCGGTGGGGCCGTCGGCGGCGAGGCGCACCGCCCCGTCCGGGGATTCGGCGGCGCCGTAGAACACGAAGTCCTCGTCGCAGGACACCTGGTCGTCCTCGTCGAGCGCGAAGGCCACCACATCCACCTCGCAGGACGCGTGCTGAACCCAGGACGCGGCGACCGTCCACCGCGTCCCGGCCGGCAGGTCGATGGCCGCACCGCGTGGCAGCACCATCGGCGACACGCGTTCCGTCTCCGCTCTTTCCGGTGCCCTGAGCCACCGTTCTTCGTGAACGGGCACTTCCAGGGCGACGACCCGTTCCATTCGCCGGTCGTTCTCGCCGCCGTCCAAGGCGACGACGTCCGTGACGCTTGCGGACAGGTTCACGGCCGCGGCACCGCCCAGCTCGACGACCCGGCTCCGCGCGGCGGACGAAGCGGGGTGGGTTCCGCCGAGGACCAGCACGCGGCGTCCTTCCAGCGGGCCGGTCCGCCCGGACGGTCTCCCGGGCGGTCTCCCGGGCGGTCTCCCGGGCGGCGGCGCCGGCTCCTTGGCCCCGTGCGGTGTTCCCGGCCGGACGTTTTCGAGGAGGGCGAGGAACGTCCGCTCGTCGACGATCGGCACACCTTCCCGGTGGGCTCGGCGTGCCTTGGCCGTTCCGGAGCCGGGGTCGTTCGTCACAAGGAGCACCGGCCGCGGCAACGGCGCGCCCGACGCGACCAGGACGAGGACGATCAGCTCGGCGGGCATCATCGCGAGCAGCGCGGCCCTGGCCGTCTTCAACACGACCGGTCCTTCAGGATCGCCACCAGCGACCGGAACACCTCGCGTTGCGCGGCGGACAACTCGTCCAGCCATCCGGTGTCCGCGCCGTGCTCGACCAGGAGCGCCGCCAGTTCCGGGGGCAGGTACGCGGCGAGATCTTCGGCGGCCCGCGCACTGGCCTCCGGCTCGGCGAGCGGACGCAGCATCTCGGCGAACCTGGCCCGCTCGGTGGGCTCGGACGCGGTGTCGACCAGCGCCGGCAGGCCCCGGTCGAGCTCGGCGAACCCCGATCCGTGCGGCAGCCCCCGCAGGACCTCCGCCATCTCCGGGGACACCGCCGAGTCGGGCCGCAGCTCCGCCTCGGCCAGCAGCGCGGCGAGCCGGGCCCGCCCCGCCTCGATCGCCTGCTGCTGCCGGGCCAGGTCCGCGTCCAGCTCGACCAGGACTTCACGCAGTTCGCGGCCCTGATCGTCGGCCAGGACGTCGCTGATCTCGGCCGGCGAAAGGCCCAGCTCGGTCAGCCTCCGTATCCGGGCGAGCAGGACCGCGTCCCGCAGCCGGTGCTCGCGGTACCCGTTCGCGCGCCGTTCCGGCTCGGGCGGCAGCCCCAGGCGGTGGTAATGCCGCACTGTCCGGGACGAGACCCCGACCAGTGCGGCGAGTTCGCCGATCCGCATGGCCCCCATTACAGACGTTGACGCAACGTCAAGGTCAACATGCGCTACACGCCCCGCCCGTCCCCCGGTCACCGTCCGTGTCCACGATCTGGAGGGACGTCTTACACGGGCCGGACGCACCATATACCACTGTCCGCGGAGAATTTCAGACAGGGAGGGCGCGCCGGTTGGCAGTCCCAGGTCGACGCGCCCGCCGCCGCCCGGCCGCAGGACTGCTGATCAGAGGTGTGAACCGGAGACGGCGGCCATCGTCCGGCTCGATTTTCGACCCGGCCAAGGTGACCACTTCCGGACAGCGATCTTTGTATCCACCGTCCGGTTTCGCCCTGTTTGATGATATTGCCGCGCGGACCGGCCGAAACCTCGGCCAGAAGTCCGATGGTTGACGTTTTCACAGGTCAGAACGTTGGACCCGGTGAGCATCCGGGGGATTTGGTCCATGACTCCGCGTAGCGGTCCGCCCCGTCGAGAGAGCCACCGGACGCTCGGCGGCACACCGCGCACCGCATCCGTCCCATGCCGCTCATCTGCGGCTTCACTCATGACAAGGGCCGATTGGTCACGTCAAGGCGTTACTGTTCCACCCGTCGCCGAGGGTTACGGCGATCACCATCGGTCGTACGTCGGGGAGTCGGTCTGTGGAACGTCGTGGTCGGCGCTCGCGCATCCTGGCGGCCGCGGCCGTCGGGCTGTCGGGCCTGGTCGGGGCGGCATTCCTCGCTTTCCACGCGTTCCGGGAGGAGCCCGCCACCGCCGGCCCGCCGATGCCGCCCGCCGCGGCGTCGGTGTCCAGCCCGGCCGTCCCCTCGACGACCCCCGCCCTGCCGCGTTCGGCGCCGCTGCGCCTGGAAGTACCGCGGATCGACGTCCGGACACCGCTGATGAAGCTGGCCCAGAACCCGGACCGGACCGTCGAGACTCCGCCGCTGAGCCGAGCCCAGGAGGCCGGCTGGTACCGGCTCGGTGCCGCGCCCGGCAGCCGGGGCGCGGCCGTGATCATCGGGCATGTGGACACGGCCGGCGGCCCCGCGGTCTTCTACCGCCTCGGCGCCCTGCGCCCGGGCGACGAGGCGAGAGTGCTCCGCGCCGACGGCCGCACCGCCGTGTTCCGGATCGACTCGGTGGAGCGCGTCGACAAGGGCCGTTTCCCGACGCGGCGGGTCTACGGCGATCCCGGCTACGCGGCGATCCGCCTGATCACCTGCGGTGGACGCTTCGACCGCGCCAGCGGCCACTACGTCGACAACGTCATCGCCTACGGGCACCTGCTGCGTACCACGGGGGCACGCTGACATGCCATCGGCCTTCGACCCCGCGGCGTTCGCCGGGGCCGCCTGCGACGTGACGCTCCCCGACCGTCCCGCCGGACACCGTTTCGCACGGCCCGAACACCCCGCATCCGCCCATGCCAAGCGTCCGATCACCACGCCCGGGACGGGGCACCTGACGTTCCAGGCGGCGAGCGGCTCACCGACGGTGACCCTGCCCGACCGGCCGGTGCACACGCTCGCACCGCCGGCCCGCCCGCATCCGGTGCCCGCCCGCCCCCGTCCCCAGGCGGCACCCGAACCTCGCCGTACCGAGCCGGCCCCGGCCCGTCCGGAGGCGGCACCCGCCCACTCCCACCGGCGGACCAAGGACAGCAAGAAGGACGACGGCAAACGCGACCTGCCGCCCACCCGCGCGGACGCGATGCGCGTCACGGTCCTGATCCCGGCGCACAACGAGGCCAAGCAGATCACCGAGACGATCGCCTCGCTGCGCCGCCAGGAGCGTCCCCCGGACCACATCGTGGTGATCGCCGACAACTGCACCGACGCCACCGCCGCGTTCGCGCAGCTGTGCGGCGTCGAGATCGTCGGGACCCGCGGCAACAAGCACAAGAAGGCCGGGGCGCTGAACCAGGTCCTCGACCGCCTCCTGCCGATCTTCGGCCCGGACGACGCCATCATGGTGATGGACGCCGACTCGGCGCTCGACCCCGGTTTCATCCGGCACGGCGTCGAGTACCTGGCCACCGGCCGCTACGCCGCGGTCGGCGGCACCTTCACCGGCAAGCCGGGCGGCGGCACGGTCGGCATGTTCCAGCGCAACGAATACGCCCGGTACGCGCGGGACGTCCGGCGCGTGCAGGGCAAGGCGCTCGTCCTGACCGGCACCGCCACCATCTTCCGCGCCGCCACCCTCCAGGAAGTGGTCGCGGCCCGCCGGGCCGAGCGCCTCCCCGGCCTCCCCCACGTCTACGACGTCCGCGTCCTGACCGAGGACAACGAGCTGACGCTCGCCATCCTCCATCTCGGCTTCCGCATCCTGTGCCCCCCGGAGTGCACGCTCACCACCGAGGTGATGCCGACCTGGCGGGAACTGGGACAGCAGAGGCTGCGCTGGAAGCGGGGCGCCCTGGAGAACCTCCTCGACTACGGCTGGACGCCGATCACCCGCCCCTACTGGGGACGGCAGCTGCTCTCCCTGATCGGCATCCTGGTGATCGTCGCCTATCTGTCCTCGCTCGCCTACTCGGCCATCTGGCTCGGCGGCATCAAGATCAGTCCGGTCTGGGCCGCCGTCACGTTGATCTTCATGCTGGAGCGCGTGGTGACCGTCCGGCAGCGCGGCAAGCTGCAGATGGCCCTCGCCGGCACCATCGTCGTCGAAATGATCTTCGACGTCTTTCTCCAGATCGTCCAGGCCCGTGCCTTCTGGCAGGCCGCCTGGCGTAAAGAAAGGAAATGGTAGGTCATGTACAACACCCCACCCATCGGTGGCATCGCCGCCGGTTTCGGCGGAGCAGCCGCGGCCTCTCCCTGGCTCGGCGTGCAGGCCCTCTGGATCGGCCTGGCGCTCTTCACGCTGGTCTCCGCCGGCCTGGCCGTGAAGCGGATCCTTCCCGCCCGCAAGGGCTGACGCCCTTGGAAGGCCGGGGTCCCGCCCCCCGGCCTTCCTTAGGTGACCTTGGCGAGTTCTCGGTCCGCGGTGACGACCGGTTTCGGCGCCGCCACGGGCAGCAGCTCGGCCAGGCGGCCCAGGCCGGAGAGTCCGGGGAGCACGGCGCCGTCCGGGCAGACGACGGCCGGGACCACCGGCGTAAGGCCCTGCCACTCCGCACGCCACCGCTCGATACGGCGCTGACCGGTCACCGTCAGGGGTCCGCCGAGCACGCTGACCGTCGCGCCGAAGCGCCGCTCAGTCCCAGAGGCGACACGGCCGGCGTCCACGGCCATCATCAGGTCGGGGCCGTACCGGTGGTCCAGCGCCGACGCCTGCGGATACATCAACTCCGCGACGATACGGCGGATCTCGTACGGGCTGCTCACGTGACGTCCGTCCACCCAGATGGCGCGAAAGATCTCCCGCCGCACCTCGTCGGCCAGACCGTCGGTCAACGCCTCGGCATATGCGGCCACGGCCGCGCCGGTGTTGCTGACCACCGGTGGCGGCGCCTCCGGCACCGCCTCGCCGGGCCGTGAAACCTCGGCGATCTCCCCCAGCTCACGGGCCCATTCACCCTGCGCGGCACCTCTGGGGGTGCCGGTGAGCGGCAGCCGCGGATCATGCTCCACGGCCCGCCACTCAATGCCGGACCCGCCTCGCCGTACGAACTCGTCCACACGCAGGCTCGCCAGGTAGGAGTAGGGGCAGTTGAAGTCCCCGTAGACGATGTAGGCCATCGCGCATCCCTCCTCAGCGACGCCCGAAGCTATTTATTACAGTTTCTACTAGTCAAAAAGAAAAAACCATCCCCACCTGGTGTGACCCAGCTCTCGTCCCTGACTCGGACACGCCCAGCCGCCAACGGCCCCACCGTCCCCACGAGAGCGACCCCCAACAACCTCACGGAAGAGGCGTGGCCCTCAGCCGGGGGACTCAGTGCTCCGCTGCGGCGACCTGCCAGGCGATGCGCCGGGCACCACCGGCACGACCACGGCCAGAAGCGAGACGACCTCGCGCACAGGGAGAGAGACGGCCTGGCAGAGCGTCCTCCACTTCCACCTGCACGTCGTTCCCCGCTACACCCTCCACGGACCTCATCGCTCCCTGGACCACGACCGAACTCCCCCTGAAATCCCTCCACCCCTGGCCGATTTCATCCGCGCCGAAACCACCAACTGAACCCCACCGTCAACATCCCAGCCCCCGAAGTCGCCCGCCACGCCGGCCACGGCATTGAAGTGTTGCTTCGCGTCCACGCCAGGTGCATCGACGACCATGAGCAGACGTGGAACGGCCGCATCGACAACGGCCAGGAACGACAGAGCGCATCCACCATGTTCCGTAACTGCTCCGTGCACACCCGGGACCTGCGGGCCCCAACGAGAACGGCCCCTGACAGCGTTGATGCTGGTCAGGGGCCGTTCTATGTGGTGTGGCGGGTCCAGGATTCGAACCTGGGTAGGCTAAGCCGACGGATTTACAGTCCCACCGCCCAACTCCCCTGACCTGTTGGTTCTCTCCCTTGAAGCCCGAACTCGGCACGCATTCGGCAAGCCGCCTCCGTTCCCTGGGCCTGCCCAGCGTCGAGCCACCAACAGCTCCACCGCCCCGCTCGTGGGGCGGGAGACCATGAGGCCCAGTACCGCACCGTGCAAAGCGGTCCCAAGGTTAGTCACTATGGTCCCTCATGCGAGCAGGCACGCACATGTAAACCAGTAACATCATCCAGGCGTCTCAATAGAGACAACTATGTCGTTCCCGTCAAACAGAAAGGCAAAAAATGCGTGTTAGTGTGGAGCTTATTGAGGCAGCATGGGTGCCCAAAGAACGCCCCCAAGATGAGGCAATTAGCCTTGGAGTGGCATGGATAAGGGAGCAAGCCGCCAAGCGAAACACCCATCCTCTAGTCGTCGCAAATACTCACGCGGCCAGCCGAGGAGTACCCGAACTGGGGCAGTTCGAGGCGACCACTCCTCAATCGCGCAGCGGATACTCAAATAGGCCAATTCTAGCCTTCCTTCCCACCGGAGAAACGCTAGCCGTTGCTCAACAATACGCCCAGCGGTCTGCGCTTTGCGTCATTGAGGGGTCATTGGCACCAGTCATCGAATGGGCGATCGAAACCAAAGCCAAGAACCTCAGCGACCCAACCGAGACTCCAGTTTCATCTATTGCACCAGAACTAAGAGAGCAACTAAATGCCATCGAGCTCTTTGGTGGAGGCAACGGCTGGGCCGGCGCACATGAGAAGGAAGACGCTCGTCACCGTTTGCATGAATTTCGAGGTACTGGGCCCCTCGACCCGGACGCCATTGGCGCATACATGCTAGGTAGAGGACTTACTGACACGGCTTATAAAAACATACGCAAAATAGTGCTCGAACTTAATCGCTGACGAAATGTAACAAACTGGGCGCAGCTAGGAAGTTCCTCGAGGCTGCCCGAAGCTGGGCGACTAGGGGGGTGCGCGCATGGTCGGAGTCGTTGCCGCTACCGCTGTTAGCCGGACACGGCCTTGACGAAGGTCACGCGCTGCGCGTCGCGATTGGGAAGGGCCCGATAGTCGGCATCCAACCAGGTTGCTTGTGTGTGCTGGGGGTCGGTCTCCCACCATTGCGAGTACCTGGCGGCGCTCTCAGGCAAGGCCGCGCCGATCACCGCAGAGATCTCGGCGAATGACATCTCGATGTATGGGCGGCCGTCTGACCGTAGGTGCTGCGCTAGCCGCTCATACTGCTCACGTCGAACCACCTGACCATCATCGGTTATGGAGTCTCGGAAGTCAGGGTGGTACGCGGGGTGTCGCCAGGGGCGTCTCGCTGGCGCTCACGTGGGCATCGCTCCAGGGGGTACGCCCGCGCGAACGGCGAGGTGGTGTGATAGACCGATTCGCGCGGGCGTGCCACCTGGCTCGCGGGGGGCTGGGGGTCGCGAGACCCCCGCTTCGCGCACGTTCAACCGGTTCTCGATCGAGGTCACCATGCTGGCCTTGGCAAGCTGGCGCCTCCTTCGAACGGCAGAGGCCCCTGGGGAAACGATCCCCAGGGGCCTCCTACGTGATGCACACCGCCTGCGGCAGAGCGCAGACCAGCGTGACACTCTCACCATAGAGCATTCCCGGGCGCTGCGCTCGGAGCCGCGGGGTAGTGGCGCCCGAACCAGCTCAGTGAATGGCGGTTGTCAGTGTGGGGTCTTGGTCAGTTGTATGGACCGAGGAAACGCTCCCCATTGAAATGAATCAAGTGTGATGGGTCGCCGGCACACCATACCTCTGTTTCCCACGCAATCTGTTGGAGGTACTTCCGCATCTCCTTGCGGTCAGGGAAACAAGAAACGTAGACCAGTCCCGGTATTGCACCCTCGAATAGGGACGACATTTCACGGCGACGCTTAGCATCGACTGGGCCATGAGATGAGGCAGCTTCGAGAACCACGAGCCAACCCTTGTCGGCCATGTACACGATAAGATCGGGCATCTTGCCATGTTCATCGACCGTCACGCCGAGATCTGCGAGTCGTTCTTCCTGGAACAGCGCCCACTTCGCGTCTGCGTCCCCCACGTAAAGGACTTCAGCGCCCGGAGTGAAACGCGGGCAAAACTCTTCAACCATCTGCTTAAGCAGTACGTTTTGCCCACCCGGAGACAGAGTGAACGGCTCTCCGCTCGGCAAGGTAACCGGGATGCGGTTCATCTCCCGCGCTGCTGCGTATTGGACAATCAGACCCGGCACCCTGGCGATGTACTCGGCCAGGGCTCGATCGAATTCGGCTGTGCCGTATCGCTGGATCACCGCCAACGCTTCTGGCGTGACCTGATAATTCCACTTGGGTGAGTTGATGGGGCGGTCTGGTCGGTCCGGGTTCTGCTGGACGAGCAGCGCCTCAGCGAACTGGTGGAGCGTGGACCGGCGGATCGTCTCGCGAGTGTTAGCGGCATACGCCCGGCCGTATTCGTCGCGCATCCAGTCCATGATGGCCCTGGTGCCGAGCATGGGGTTAGAGGCGTCCGCCCAGGTGTCGCTGGGGCCCATGCGTAGTAGGGCCAGCAGGGTGAGCGCAGAGCGCTCGTTCGAGCGCTCGGAGTCCATCTGGAGAGCGGCGAGGAGACGGCTGGCTTCGCGGATCTTGTCAGTCACACAGCTGTGTCTACCATGTCCAGGACCTTGTCAACGAGGGTGTCAATCTCATGCTGTATCGGCAGCCGTTCAGGGGCTAGCGCTCCCAACTGGCGCAGCGACTCCCGATCGGGGAACCGCATTGTCCGCAGGTCGGTCGCGTTCACCTGCGTATGCCCGGAGAAGGTGCGGAAGAACTTGTCGACGAGGGAGGAGTTGAGCCACATGGAGAGACCAAGAGCCGTGTCCCGATCCAGACCAAGGCCATTGACGTGAAAGACATTCACATGGTTCTCGAAAGCCACCTTTCCAGGTGTCTGCTCCGGTGACCAGACAGCGGCGACGATACGACGTCGCTCTTCCTTGGCAGAGAATCGTTTCACTACGCAGTACCATCCCTCGGGGAGCAACATCTTTGCGTCCTTGTCGGTGATGGGCTGGAACCACTGCGGTTTCCGGATCTCTCTGGGCCAGACCACTAGGCCCTCACGGACGTTGCCGGGGTAGATCAACGGTACGGCGCCGTCTTCGGCTTGTGTCAGGAGGCATTCCCGCGACCTGAAGTCCACTACCCGCCCGGTAGAGACTTTGATTCCGAGTGACGCGAGGGTGTCGGGAAGAGACAGCATCCGTTCGGCAGTTTTGGTGTCCTCCTCGTTGGTGGCAATCCGAATGAACCGGTGCGGGTCATCTGGATGCACAACGTCCGAGTAGGGCACATTACGGTGGGATGCCTCCTCCTCATGGCCGGCGCTCGTGGAAAGCATCACTTGATTGCGTGTTCCCCCTTTCGTGCCAGAGAAGATCACGTTTTCTTGGAGTACGCCAGTGTCAGCAAAGACGGTTGAACGCGATTCGAAGACGTGTACCCGATCTAGGGCCAACTGATCGAGCAGGTAGGACCGAAAGGCACCAAAGTAGGGACCGTTGCAGAATGACCGTGGAGTGATGGCCACCAACTGACCGCCCTGGCTGAGCGTGGCCGTCGCCAGGGACAAGAACGCGGCGTACAGGTTGGGCGCGTCGGCTCCCTTTGCGCGGACCGCAGCGCGGTCAGCTGAGGAAGCTGCGAGCTTCGCGTACGGGGGGTTCTGGATGACCAGATTAAAGCCCGAGAGTCGCTCGTCCTGGTCTGTGCCTGTCGAGGCGGTGATGAAGTCGGCGTCGATCACGTCACATGTCACGCGACCGTCTCCGGCGGCGGTACAAGCCTCAAGAGTGTCCGTCAGATATGGCAGCACAGTTCTGTCACGCTCGACTGCCACCACATGCAACGCCAGGTTGGGCCGCTGGTCGAGAACACGGGCTACGAGGGCGGCGGACAGGATGCCCGACCCCGCGCCAGGATCGAGAACCCGTAGGCAGCCTTCCTCTGGCAGGTCGGGCATTGAGGCGATGAGTGCAGCTGCGCGGGCGGGTGTGAAGAATTGACCTAGGGAGTCCTGGGTCTTTGGATCAAGGCCAGTGAGAGCGGCTACTCGGTTCCGCTCAGCCTGGGCGAGGAGGTCATGCACCACGAAGCCACGCTAGCGCAACGCCTCCCCCTCCTTGACGTCCCTGGGGAAAGCTGAGAGTGGTAGGCGGCGTGGCGCGCCGGGACCGGCCCGGAGAGGCCGCACGCCCGGTGCGCC
>NZ_BCQQ01000024.1 GCF_001552155.1 Actinomadura formosensis NBRC 14204
CCCGGCGGGCCTTGTACTCGAGGAACTCGCCGAGCTGGTGGAACGGCCAGGACGACAGGCGCGCCCGCTGGTCGCGAGGAACCGTGACCCGTTCGCGGATCCCACCCAGCTCTTCGAGCGCGATTCCGCGGCCGGTGCGTGCCGCGACGGCGACGACCTGCTTGGAGATCTTATGGTTGACATGCCGGGCGTGCCGCGCCTCACGCCGCGCCCGCTTCTTCAGCAGCCGGGCCGCCGAACGGGTCCGCTTGGCCTGGATCTCCGCCCGCTTGCGGGCCTGCCACCGCCGATACCGGCCCAGGCGTCGTCCTTGATGGTTGTCGCCATCGCTGGTGGTGGCCAGGTTGACGATCCCGCGGTCCACCCCGATCCAGTCGGCGGGCTCGTACACGTCCGGTTCGGGGATGTCGCAGGTGGCCAGCAGGAACCACATGCCGTCCCGGTGGACCAGGTCCGATTCGCCGTGCCGGTGCGCGGCCAGTGTCTTGGCCTGCTCGGGCGAGCAGGCCAGCCGCAGGTTCTTACACCGGCCATGAACGGTCCAGATGCTGACGGTGCCCGCGTCCAACCGCCACGACAGGTTGCGGTCGTCAAAAGTGTGCGCCGCGTCCGGGCGGAACACGACCGGCTTGGACTCGGCCTTGCGGCGCCGCCGGGACGCCGGGCCGCCGAGATTGCCGTTGCGGATACCGGCCCGCAGGGCGGTGTAGGCGTCCACGACCCGTTTGATCACATGCTGCGCGGCCTGCGCCCCCAGCCCGGCGGCCTTCAACTCGGCGTAACACAACCGCCGCAGCGGCGTCTCGCGGCACCGAAGCCCGAACTTGTCGAAGGCCACGGCCGACACCCGGGTGGCGGCGACGTTGACGGCGTGCAGGGTCGCCTCCAGCGCCAACGCCTGCTCAGGCGTCGGCAGCAGCTTCACCTGCACCACCAGTTTCACAATCCGTGACATTACCATTACGTTCCCCAGCATGTGGGGAACCCGGCGAGGCGGCGCCGACGCGCCGCGCACCAGGGAAGCGATTCCTCCCGGCCCCGACGGGCCGGGGTTCCTCACTAGAAAGATGCTGAAGACGTTGCCCTTGCCGCACCCCTCACCCTTCGTGGTGTCCCGCCATTCGCTGAACGTGGCGTAGGAGCCCGAGCGATAGAACTTGTTGCCGCTGACGAGGTTGTTGCTGCTGACGCGGACGCGGACGGGGTCGCCCGTCACGTACTCGAACCTGTTGCCGGAGATCGTGCTCCTCGAAGTCCGGACGAGGTAGATGCCGTGCATCTTGCCCGAGTTCTTCAGTTTGGAGAACAGATTGTTCTTGATCTTCAGCCCGGAGGAGCTCTCCGTGTGGATTCCGCCGTACCCCTTGGAGCCGCTCAGGTTCCTGAAGACGTTCCCGGTGATGGTGATATTCGTGTTGCCCTTCAGCCTGATCCCGTTCGGGGCGTTCTGGAACGTCTTGCCGGAGATGGTGAAGCTCCCGTACCCGGCCTTGATGCACAGGAGGTAGGTCGCGCAGGTCGTCTCGCCGGGGTAGCGGGCGGCCCGCGCGGTGTTCATCCGCGACCCGTCGAAGACGACGCGGCCCGTGCCCGGGGCGGTGTCGAAGACGACGCTCGACCCCTTCGGGGAGTAGTCCCAGACGATGGGCTCGGTGAGGTGGTGGACGCCCCCGACGATGAGCAGCCGCACGTGCTTGACACCCCGGCGCTTCACCGGCCACCACCATCGCGGCCGACATCGGAAGAAGCACGGTTCTGCGCTTGTCCTCGCCCTCTCCACCATGATCATTTACTCGGCCGATTAAACCCAGCTTTCCCGGATCTCGTCCAACCGGAAGGGAACGCGCTCCGGCCGGACGGTCCCGCCTATGATCGCGATCATGGACGAGATGAGCCTGCTCGCCGGTTCCGGCGGGCCGGTGACCCGGAGCCGGATCAGCCGCGACCTGGAAGCGCTCGGCCTCGGCCGCGGCGACGCGGTCATGTTCCACACCCGCATGTCCGCCATCGGCTACGTGGCCGGCGGGCCGCAGACCGTCATCGGCGCGCTCGGTGACGTGGTGGGACCGCGGGGCACGCTCATGACGTACTGCGGCTGGAACGACGCACCGCCCTATGACTTCGTCACCTGGCCGCGAGCCTGGCAGGACGCCCTGCGCGCGGAACACCCCGCCTACGACCCCGGCCTCAGCGAGGCCGACCACGGCAACGGGCGTCTCCCCGAGGCGCTGCGCCGGTGGCCGGGGGCGGTGCGCAGCCGGCACCCGGACGTCAGCTTCGCGGCCCTCGGGGCGGCGGCGGCCGAGTTGACGGCCGGCCATCCGTGGGACGATCCCCACGGCGCGGACAGCCCGCTCGCGCGGCTGGTGGCCCGGGGCGGCCGGGTCCTGCTGCTGGGCGCTCCTCTGGACACCATGACGCTGCTGCATCACGCGGAGGCGCTCGCCGAGGCGCCCGGCAAGAGGTTCGTGGACTACGAACAGCCCGTCCTCGTGGACGGCCGGCGGGTCTGGCGCCGCTTCCACGACATCGACTCGGAGGACGGGGCCTTCGACTACTCCGCCGTGGTGCCCGAGGGGCGGGACCCGTTCGCGGTCATCGCCGAGGACATGCTCGCCGAGGGAATCGGCCGGAAGGGCAGGGTCGGCGCCGCCGACAGCTACCTGTTCGAGGCGTCACAAGCCGTCGATTTCGCCGTCACCTGGATCGAGAGCAGACTCCGGTGAGGAACACGCGTGCGGCGGGCGGGGTCAGGGGCCGAGGCCGGCCTCGCGGGCGCGCAGGACGGCCTGGGTGCGGTCGGCGACCTGGAGTTTGGCGAGCACGGCGGAGACGTTGTTGCGGATCGTCTTGGGCGACAGCGACAGCCGGTCGGCGATCTGGCGGTTGGTCAGGCCGCCGGCGATGAGCGTGAGCACCTCGCGTTCGCGTGCGGTGAGGTGGGGGAACGGATCCGGCTCGGCGGCGCGGGGGGCGGCGAGCCTGGCGAAGTACGCGGTGACCCGCGCGGCCAGCGCCGGGCCGAAGATGATCTCGCCGTTGGCGACGGCGGTGATGGCGCGCAGGATCTCGGCCTGGTCGGCGCCCTTGACCAGGTAGCCGTGGGCGCCGGCGAGCATGGCGGCCAGGACGCTCTCGTCGTCCTCGTGCATCGTCAGCGCCAGCACCGCGATGTCGGGGTGCCTGCCGGTGATGCGGCGGGTCGCCTCGATGCCGTCCAGCTTGGGCATCTGCAGGTCCATCACGACCACGTGCGGTTGCAGCCGCCGCGCCATGTCGACGGCGTCGACGCCGTCGGCCGCGGTGCCGACCACCTCCACGGCGCCGGTGGAGGTCAGCATCAGCGACAGGCCGTCGCGATAGATCGGATGGTCGTCGGCCAGCAGCACCCGCGGCCGTTCCGCAGCGGTCATCGGGCTCCTCCCGGGTCGGCGGCCGGCAGCGACTCTACCCCGGCGCCCCGTTCCCCGTGGTCGTGCCGCCGCGCCGAGGCGCGGTACGGGATGACGGCGTGCACCCGCGTTCCGCCGCGCGGCGGAGAGGTCACCGTGCACTGCCCGCCGAGTTCCTCGGCCCGCTCGCGCATCCCGAGCAGGCCGACGCCGACGACGGCGTCCGGGGCGATCCCGCGGCCGTTGTCGGCGATCTCGATCTCCAGGGCGTCCGCGGGCGCGGCCAGGCGCACGGTGCAGCGGTTCGCGGCGGCGTGCCGGGTGACGTTGGCCAGCGCCTCGCAGACGATGCGGTAACCGGCGACCTCGACCGCGGCCGGCAGGTCCGCCAGCACCTCGCCGGAGCCCGCGGCGGCGCCCGCCGCGCCGAGGTCGAGGGTGATGGCCAGGCCGGCGCCGTCGAACCGGCTGATCTGCCGCTGGACGGCGCCGACCAGCCCGAACTGGTCGAGGGCGGGCGGGCGCAGGTCGTGCACCAGGCGGCGCACGTCGGCGAGCACGGCCGACAGGTCGCGCCGCACGTCGGCCAGGGTCCGGTCGGCGGCGGCGGGGTCGCGGGCCGCCAGGTTGCGGGCGGCCTCGATCTTCAGGGCGGCGGCGGCCAGGGCGGGGCCGAGCCCGTCGTGCATGTCGCGGCGCAGCCGCCGGCGTTCCTCGGCCACGCTGGTGACCAGGTGTTCCCGGCTGCGCTGCAGCTCCTCGGTCAGCGCGGTGGCGCGGACGGCGGCGGCGGCCTGCCGGACGACGTCGGCCAGCAGCCGCTGGTCGGCGTCCGACAGGCGCGTCCCGGTCTGCGGCACGAGGGTGAGCCGGCCGATCGGCACACCCCGGTAGGCCACCGGCAGGACCACCGCGCCGGCACTCGCGGTGCCGTGCTCGGCGACCACGGTGTGCCCGTCGGCGCGGTTCATCTCCACCCGCACGTAGGGCGACCGGAACGCGGTGCCCACCGCCTGCGCGACCTCCACCAGCAGCTCGTCGGAGCCGCTGGAGTCCTCCAGGCGGCGCGCGAGCGCCGACACCACGTCGTACGGGTCGCCGCGGCCGGTCACCAGCCGGTCCACGGAGCGCTGCAGCCGGGCCCGCAGCGGCGCGTACAGCACGGCCACGACGCCGGCACCGATGATCGCGGCCAGCGGCTCGTCGATCAGCGTGCCCGCGGTCAGGAACACGGCCATGTCGATGGCGACCACCGCGGCCGCCAGCCCCCCGTACAGCAGGGTGCGGCCGAGCAGCAGGTCCACCTCGTACAGCCGGTACCGGGACACCGCGATCAGCACGGCGGCGGCCAGCGCCACCAGCCCGGCGGCGAACGCGGCGTCGTTCATCCAGTTCCCCGGCGCGAGCAGGGGGCTGGCCATCAGGGCGAGGTTCAGCAGCGCGGCCAGCAGCATCCACCGCAGCTGCGCCCGCCGTTCGGGGTCGGCGCCGAAGAACCGGCGGACGAACGCCGCGACCGGCACGAACAGGCTGACGGCGATGAGCGGAAGGACGAGGCCGAGCAGCGTGTGCCATGCGGCGTCGGGCAGCGGCGGCGTGGTCGGGTCCAGTGCCAGGCCGTCCATGCTCGGGGCGTCCGGGCTCTCGCCCTCGGCGGAGACGAAGATCCGCCACGGGGCGGTCAGGCCGAACAGCAGCGCCAGCCCGGTGCAGGCCAGTGAGATGCCCACCGGCCACCGCCAGCGCGGCGAGGGCAGCCGCCCGTCGGGGAAGAACAGCAGGAACAGCGGCGGGATGAGGTTGAGCGAGGGGCCGGTGCGGCCGCCGATGTAGGCGGCGAGCGAGGTCAGCGGCAGGGTGCCGCGATGTTCCAGCAGCGAGAACGACGCGTACGCGGCGGCCACGCCGTTGCTGCACGCCAGCACGCCGCCGCCGACCAGCAGCCAGGTCATCACGTGCCGGGGCAGGCGGGTGGCCAGGATCGCGCCGGCCAGCGCCAGCGCCAGGCCCGGCACCGTGGAGCCCCAGGCCGACCAGGCCAGGGGCTCGGGGCGGCGGCCGTCGCCGTTCAGCAGGTCGAGCCAGAACCCGGCGGCGGTGCCCGCGGCGACGGCGACGGCCGCGGCCACCGCCGCGGTCGTGAGCCACCGCCCGGACCAGCGGAAACGGGAGGCAGGGAGCGGTTTTCCCACGCACCGAGGATCCCATGCCCGCCGTCCCGCGGTCCGGGACGGGCGCCCCTGACCGGCGGGGACGATATCCCGGTCCGGCCGGGCGGATCCGGGACGGCGAGGTGCGCGCCGCCCCTGCCCGCCCGGGACGTCCCCCGCCGATGGTGGACGTACCGCGGCGCAGGGGGCGCCGCACGGAAGATCGTGGAGTGAGCATGTCGATACGGCCGATGGGCCAGGACCCCGCGGAACACCCGCACCCGGCGGAGCCGCCGGTCCGCGTGGAACGCAGCAGGCTCGTCAACATGGGCCAGGCCGCCGACGCCGGCCGGGCCGGCGCGGCCGCGGCCTCCGGGGGGCCGGGGCTGCCCGCGCCGCGGACGGCGGCCGCGGTGCGCCTGGCGGGGGTGATGCTGGCCGCCGGCGCGGCGGTGTGGGCGGTGGGGATCGTCGTCGTCGGGGAGGAGGTCAAGAAGGGGATCACGCTGGTGGACTGCGTGACCGGGCTCGGCTATGTGGCCGGGCTGTTCTGCCTGGCGCTGGTCGTGCTGTACACCGGGGGGACGGGCGCGCGGAAGGGGCGGGCGTTCCCGATCGCGGTGCTGGCGCTGCTGCCCGGCGCGTTCCTGTTCAACCTGCTCTCGCTGTCGTATGTGGGCCACACCTACGAGGACCTGCCGCCCTGGCTGGCGATCATCGACGCGTGCTGGCCGCTGTCCAACCTGGGCATGCTGGTCCTCGGCATCGCGGTGCTGAAGGTCGGCCGCTACCGCGGCCCGCTGCGCTGGTACCTCCCGCTGTGCGGGCTGTGGCTGCCGGTGTCGATGGCAGGGCAGGCCGCCGGCGGGGGCGCGGCCACCCTGGTCAGCGCGGCATGGCTGCTGGGCACCTACACGGTGGTGGGGGTGTGGCTGGCGCTGCGCCCGGCGGACGTCCTGGCACCCCGCTGACCGGCGCTCCGGCCGCCCGCCCGGGGCGGAGCGGTTCGCGGGGGACCTTCGGCCCGCGGGTTCGGGCCGGAAGTCCCCCTACCGGGGGCGGGCGGGTGGCGTCACACTTGCCGACGTGACCTGCCGGTGGGAGGAAGCCATGACGGATGTCCGGACGGCGCTGGCGGAGGTCGTCGGTGCGGAACATGTGCTGTCGGGCGACGCGGTGCCCCCGGACTACGGGCGGGACGAGTCGCTGGGCGTCGCCGGGGTGCGGCCGGACGCGGTGGTGCTGCCCGCGCACACCGAGCAGGTCGCGGGCGTGCTGCGGGTCGCCTCCGCGCACGGGGTGCCGGTGACCGCGCGGGGGGCGGGGACGGGCCTGTCCGGTGCGGCGGTGCCCTGCGCCGGCGGGCTGGTGGTGTCGTTCGAGCGGATGAACCGGGTCCTGGAGATCGACGCGGACGGGCAGGTCGCGGTCGTGCAGCCGGGCGTCACACTCGGGGAACTCGACCGGGCGACCGCCGGGAAGGACCTGGTGTACCCCATCTTTCCCGGTGAGGACGGCGCCACCCTCGGCGGGACGATCGCCACCAACGCGGGCGGGATGCACGCGGTGAAGGAGGGGGTGACCCGGCATCACGTCCTCGGGCTGGAGGCGGTGCTCGCCACCGGGGAGGTGATCCGGACGGGCGGCCGGTATGTGAAGACCTCCACCGGATACGACCTGACGCAGCTCATCGTGGGGTCGGAGGGCACGCTCGCGCTGGTGACGGAGGCGACGCTGCGGCTGCGGCCCCGGCTCGCGCACCGGGCCGGGGTGCTGGCGCCGTTCGCCCGCGTGGAGGCGGTCACGGCGGCGGTGCCCCGGCTGACGGGCGGCGGGCTGGACCCGCTCGTCCTGGAGTACGTGGACGTCCTCGCCATGGCGGCGATCACGCAGAACGCCGGGCTGGATCTCGGCGTGCCGCAGGAGGTCCGCGACACCGCCGGCGCCTATCTGCTGGTCGTGCTGGAGAACCGTTCGGCGGAGCGGCTGGAGGAGGACGTCCGGGCGCTCGGCGGGCAGCTGGCGGACCTGGGCGCCGCCGACGTGTACGTCCTTGCGGACGGGCCCCTCCGGAAGCTGGTCACGGCCCGGGAGAAGGCGTTCTGGGCGGCCCGGAGCGCCGGGGCGGACGCGATCGTCGACGCCGTCGTGCCGCGCGCCGTGCTCGCCGGGTTCTTCACCGCCGTCCAGCGGATCGGCGCGCGGCGCGGGGCGCTCATCGGCGGGTGCGGGCACGCCGGGGACGGCAACGTGCACCTGTCGGTGTTCCAGCCGGACGCGGACGCGCTGGCCCGGGTGATGGACGAGATCCTCGCGGCGGCCGTCGAGTGCGGCGGCGCGATCAGCGGGGAGCACGGCATCGGGCGGGAGAAGAGCCGCCACTTCCGCGCCCTGGAGGATCCGGTGAAGGTGGAGCTGATGCGGCGGATCAAGACGTCGTTCGACCCGGACGGGATACTGAACCCCGGGGTCCTGTTCGGCTGAGCTGGGGAGAGGCAGATGAACGGCGCTCAGGCCATGGTGCGCACGCTGGCGGACGCCGGGGTCGGCGTGTGGTTCGCGAATCCGGGCACGTCCGAGCTGCACCTCGTGGCGGCGCTGGACGGCGAGCCGCGGGCGAGAGGTGTGCTGTGCCTGTTCGAGGGGGTCGCGACGGGCGCCGCCGACGGGTACGGGCGGATGGCGGGCGGGCCCGCCGCCGTCCTGCTGCACCTCGGCCCGGGGCTGGCGAACGGGCTCGCCAACCTGCACAACGCGCGGCGGGCGAAGACCCCGGTCGTCACGGTGATCGGTGACCACGCCACCCACCATCACCGGTTCGACGCGCCGCTGCAGTCGGACATCGCGACGGTGGCCGGGTCGGTGTCGGCGTGGATGCGGCTGCCGCAGACCGCCGCGGACGTCGGCCCGGCCGCGGCGGACGTGGTCGCGGCGGCCCGGGCGGGGGGCGTCGCCACGCTGATCGTGCCCGCGGACGCCGCCTGGTCGGAGGGCGGGACGGTGGCCGAGGCCCGGCCCGCCCCGCCGCCCGCGCCGGCGGCCGGCGACGCGCTGGAACCGGTCGCCGCCGCGCTGACCGGCGGTGAGCCGTGCGTCGTGCTGATCGGCGGGGCCGCGACCCGGCGCGCGGGGCTGGAGGCCGCCGGGCGCATCGCGGCGGCGACCGGGGCGCGGGTGCTGTGCGAAACGTTCCCCGCCCGGCTGGAGCGCGGCGCCGGTGTCCCGCCGGTGGAGCGGCTCGCCTACCTGGGCGAGATGGCCTCGGCACAGTTGGCGGGCGCCCGGCACATCGTGCTCGCGGGCGCGCGGCGGCCGGTGACGTTCTTCGCCTATCCGGATCTTCCGGGCGACCTGGTGCCGGACGGCTGCCAGGTGCACGACCTCGGCGCGAACCCGGCCGAGTCCCTTGCCGAGCTCGCCGACGCGGTCGCCGGGGACGCGCGTCCGCCCCGGCAGGCGGCGGCGCGGCCGGAGATCCCGACCGGGGCGCTCACCGCGGAGACCGCCGCCGCCGTCATCGGCGCGCTGCTCCCCGACGGCGCGATCGTGTCGGACGAGGCGAACACGTCCGGGCTGTGGCTCGCGGGCGCCACCGCCGGCGCGCCACCGCACGACTGGCTCACGCTGACCGGCGGCGCGATCGGCCAGGGCCTGCCGGTCGCGACCGGCGCCGCGGTCGCCCGCCCGGACCGTCCCGTCATCTGCCTGGAGGCGGACGGCAGCGCCATGTACACGATCTCGGCGCTGTGGACGCAGGCCAGGGAGGGCCTGGACGTCACCACCGTCGTGTTCAACAACGGCGCCTACGCGATCCTGTCGATGGAGACGACACGCGTCGGCGCCATGGCGGCACCGCCCGCGGCGGGGACCATCGCCCGGGACATGGTCGACCTGTCGCGGCCCTCCCTCGACTTCGTCGCGCTGGCGTCCGGCATGGGGGTCCCCGCGTCCCGCGCCCGCACGGCCGAGGAGTTCGCGGACCAGTTCGGCAGGGCGATCGCCGAGCCGGGCCCGCACCTCATCGAGGCGGTCGTGCCCCCGCTGGGGTAAGCCCCGACGGGTCCGGCACCCGGCCCCGCGCGAGGCGGCGGAACATGCGCCGCTGGCTCTGGTACAGGCCGGGGAACTCCCGGTAGAGGCGCTCGTACTCCGCCGCGGCCGAAGGGTCCGGGCGGAAGACGCGGTCGACGCCGATCCGGACGTCCTCGCGGCGGACGGCGCCCAGCGACAGCCCGGCGAAGACGGCCTGGCCGCGCAGGCCCGCGTTGATCGGATCGGCGACGCGCTCGACGGTGCGGCCGAGCACATCGGCGTGGATCTGGCACCACAGATCGGACCGGGCGCCGCCGCCGATCACCCTGATCGGGTCGAGGCGGCGTCCGGCGAACCGCTCGACCGCCTCGTGCAGCCACCGGTCGTTGTAGGCGACGCCCTCCAGGACGGCGCGGATGAGATCGTCCTGCGTCGTGGTCAGGGACAGGTTGTGGAAGCCCGCGCGGGCGTCGCGGTCGTCGACCGGTGAGCGTTCACCGTCCAGCCAGGGGGTGAAGAGCACGCCGTGGCTGCCCGGCGGGACGGCGGCGGCGCGGGTCACCAGCCGCTCGTAGTCGGAGTCGCCGGTGGCGGGCGCGCCCAGCACGGTCTCGTTCAGCCACTGCAGGCACCGGCCGCCGGTCTCGTGGTTGTTCGCGACGACGTAGGAGCCGGCCGACAGGCCCGGCACGCTGGCGATCGACCGCAGCACGTCGGTCTTCTTGAACGGCACCGACAGCCCGATCCAGGACGTCGTGCTGATCGCCAGATGGGCCTGGAAATCGTCCAGCGTCCCGGCGCCGCAGACCGCCGCGTGCAGGTCGGGCAGGCCGGTCACCACCGGCAGCCCCTCGGGCACCCCGAGTTCGCCGGCCGCGTGACCGGTGACGGTGCCGACCACCGAGCCGATCGGGCACAGCGGCGGAAGCCTGCCGGCGTCCACCCCCGCCCGGCGGGCCAGGTCCGCGTCGTAGCGCAGCACGTCCGGGCGCCGGTTGTCGGTCAGCCAGGCGGCCGTCATCGAGGCGTGCGTGGCGGCGGCGACCCCGGTCATCCGCATCGTCAGGTAGTCGACCGGCTCCAGGAACCAGCGCGCCGCCGCGTACACCTCCGGCATGTCGTGGCGCAGGAACAGCAGATGCCCGATCGGGTCGGCGCCGGACGGCGACGGCGCCCCGCCCGTCCTGCGGACCCAGGCCAGCGCGTTGCGCGGCGCGAACCCGGCGACCGGCCCGGCGATCAGGGCCCGGGAGTAGGGCGCGCCCCGCGTGTCGTCGTACAGCAGGCAGTCGCCGACCGGGCGGCCCGCCGCGTCCACCGGCACCGTGCTGGCCCACTGCCCGGTGCACGACGCCGCGACGAGCTGGTCGGGACGGACCGCACCGGCGGCCATCACCCGCCGGGCGGCCTCGGTGAGCAGCCGCCACCACTCCCCCGCGTCCTGGGTGGACGCGCCGCCGCCCGGCCGGCGGGTGGTGAGGAGGGCGAACTCGCAGCGGGCGATCTCCCCGGTGAGCGAGACCAGGCCGACCTTCAGCCCGGTCGAGCCGAGATCGACGGTGAGGACGTACTGCTTCTGCGGCACGGATGTCATCGGTGGCTCCGGCCGGGTCAGCGGGCGGCCGGGGGCAGCGACTGCTGGGTGTCGAGCATCCCGGCCATGATCTGCCGGATGAAGTCGTCCGCCTCCTCGGTGAGCCCGCCGGGCACGCCCCCGTACACCGCGCCCGACATGGGCTTCTCCCCCGCCGCCTCCCGCTCGGCGGCGTACCGGACGGCGGCGGCGAGGTCGGCGGCGAAGGTCTCGGCGACCCCCGGCCGGGTCTGCGGCCGGGTCACCGCCATGTGGACGGCGTTCGGATACTGCTGGCCGTTGAGCCGCCAGCCGCGGCCCGCCATGAAGTCGTACACGTGGTAGATGTCGAACTCGTCGGAGGTGAAGCTGAACAGGAACGTCGGGTCGCCCAGCACCCGCAGTTCGGGATGCGACCGGACCGCGTCGATCATCTGCCGCGCGGTGGCGAAGATCCGCTCGGCGTGGCGGCGGTATCCGGAGCGTCCGAGCTTGACCATCCCCGCCCAGGTGGCGGCGAGCAGCCCGCCCGACCGGGAGCCCTCGATGCCCGGCGACAGGTACTTCCCGCCGCTCCACCCCGCGTTGAGGAAGTACAGCTCGTTGCGCAGCCCGCTGTCGCGGAACAGCAGCGTGGACGTGCCCTTCAGCCCGTACCCGTACTTGTGGGTGTCGGCGGAGATGCTGGTCACGCCCGGCAGGCGGAAGTCGAAGACGGGGACGTCCAGGCCCAGTTCCTCACCGAACGGGAGGATGAACCCGCCGAGGCAGGCGTCCACGTGCAGGCCGACGCCCCGGGCCAGTGCCAGCTCCGACAGCTCCGCGATCGGGTCGATCGTCCCGTACCCGTAGTTGCCCGCCGAGCCGATCACCGCGATCGTGTCCGCGTCGATGAGCCCGGCCACGGCCCCGGCGTCCACCAGGGTCGTGCGGGGGTCGGCCGGCGCCCGCCGCACCTCGATGCCGAACAGGTGCCCGGCCTTGTCGAACGCGGGATGCGCGGTCTCCGGCTTGACGATGTTCGGACGCGTGACGCCGCGATGGCGGGCGGCGGCGTCCCGGTAGGCGAGCATCGCGTGCAGGATGCTGCCGGTACCGCCGGTCGTCACCACCCCGCCCGGCGTGGTGCCGGTGACGGCGCCGGCGTGCATGAGGTCGAAGGTCATGGCGAGGATCTCGCCCTCGAACTTCGTCGCGCTGGGGAACATGTCCCGCTGCAGGGCGTTCGCGTGACCGAACAGGCCGTACGTCTCGGTCATGAAGGCGTAGTGGTCGTGGTCGCCGCAGTAGATCGTCCCGGACGCCTTGCCCGTCTCCCAGAGGGCGTCCTCTCCGGCCGCCATCTCCCGCAGCTCGGCGAGGATCTCCACCGGGGGCCGCCCCTCCTCGGGGAGCCTCCGGTGGACCTCGAACCGGCCGGCGTAGGGGTAGTCCGTCACGTGTGCCGCCCTCCGCTCCCGCGCGTCCGCCTCGTCACGGAGCGCCGTAGGCACGATCGTGGAACCGATCCACCGGCGGGGCATAGAGGCTTTCGTCCCCCCTGACCGGTGCCGTTGGGCCCGGGCGGGGCGGTCAGACCCCGAGACCTCGGCCGATGATCTCCTTCATGATCTCGGTGGTGCCGCCGAAGATCGTCTGGATGCGGACGTCCTGGTACGCCTTCGCGATCGGGTACTCCGTCATGTAGCCGTAGCCGCCGTGGAGCTGGACGCAGCGGTCCACGACCCGCTTGAGCAGCTCGGTGTTCCACCACTTGAGCATCGCGGCCTCGTCGGCGGTCAGCTCGCCTGCGCTCTCCTTGACGATGCACTCGTCGGTGAAGGCGCGGGAGACCGTCAGCTCCGTCTTCATCTCCGCGAGCGTGAAGCGGTTGTGCTGGAACTTGCCGATGGGACGCCCGAACGCCTCCCGCGTCTTGCAGTATTCGAGGGTCTGCTCGAACGCGGTCTCGGCGGCGGCCTGCGCGGTCGCGCCGATCGACAGCCGCTCCCGGGCGAGGTTCCGCATCAGGTAGATGAAGCCCATGCCCTCCTCACCGAGGAGGTTCGCCTTCGGGACGCGGACGTTGTCGAAGAACAGCTCGGCGGTGTCCTGGGCGTGCATGCCGACCTTGTCGAGGTTGCGGCCGCGTTCGAAGCCCGCCATGCCGCGCTCGACCACCAGGAGGCTGACGCCCTTCGCCCCGGCGGCCGGGTCGGTCTTGGCGACCACGATGACCAGGTCGGCGAGGATGCCGTTGGAGATGAACGTCTTCGACCCGTTCAGGACGTAGTCGTCGCCGTCCCCGACCGCGGTGGTCCTGATGCCCTGCAGGTCGGATCCGGCGGCGGGCTCGGTCATCGCGATCGCGGTGATGATCTCGCCGGAGCAGTAGCCGGGGAACCAGCGCCGCTTCTGCTCGTCCGTGCACAGCTGGCGCAGGTAGCCGCCGTTGATGTCGTTGTGGACGGCGAACCCGGGGCCGTGGACGCCGGCCTTCGCCAGCTCCTCGTTGAAGATCACGTAGTAGCGGTAGTCGGGGTTGCCGCCGCCCCCGAACTCCTCCGGCATGTCGATGCCGAGCAGGCCCGCGCGTCCGGCCGCCAGCCACACCTCACGGGAGACGATGCCGTCCTTCTCCCACTGCTCGTGGTGGGGGGCGATCTCCTTCACGATGAAGGAGCGCACCATGTCGCGGAAGGCGTGGTGCTCGTCGGTGTAGATGTCGCGTCCCATCCGGCGGTCTCCCTCAAGTAAGTGAGTGCTGATACAGGGCCAATGTATCTGCCGTCCGCCGGTCGGTGCCCACCTGATCAGGCGTTCTTCCACTCCTCGCCCTCGTACTCGACCAGGCGCGGGTGGACGAGGGTGTTGACCTCCACGTCCCGGCCACGGCGGTCCTTGGGAAAAACCGTCGACGCCTGCAGGACCGCACTGTCAAGGAAGCGAAGCCCAGTGAGGTCGGGTGCGAGCTTGAGCGCGGGGGGTTCCTTGGTAGGGGACGCCAGGACGAACCCCCAGTCACCGAAGCTCGGCACGTCCACGTGGTACGGGGTGGTCGCGAGACCGGCGGCGGCTATCGACTTCTGGATGCTCCAGAACGACTTGGGCGCGAAGTACGGCGAACCCGACTGGACGACCATCCGCCCGCCCGGCGCCAAGGCCCGCTTCACCATCCCGTAGAACTCGACCGAGTACAGCTTGGCCGTGGCCACGTCATCGGGGTCGGGCATGTCCACGATGATCGCGTCGTACTGCTCGTTCAGGCCGCGCAGCCAGGAGAACGCGTCAGCGGTGACGGTCTCCACGCGCGGATCCTCGAAGGAGCGGTGGTTGAGGGACGCGATCGGCCCGTAGGTGCGGGCCAGGCGCAGCATTTCCGGGTCCAGTTCGACCAGCGTCGCGCTCCGGACGTCCTTGTAGCGCAGCACCTCGCGCAGCGCCAGCCCGTCCCCGCCGCCGAGAACGAGCACCCGGCCGTGCGGCCCGGACATCAGCGGATGAACGAGCGACTCGTGGTACCGGTACTCGTCCACCGAGGAGAACTGGAGATCGCCGTTCAGGAAGAGCCGCAGGTCCGGCGGGCCGAGCCCGGCCTGCCGGGTGATGACGATCTCCTGGTACCTCGTGCGCTCCGCCACCGCGATCGGGTCGCTGTAGAGCGCCTGCCGCGCCGACACCTCGAACCCGTCCGCCAGCGCGTAGACACCGCCGAGCACGGCGAGGACGGCCACCATGCCGAGCGCCAGCGCGGCCCGCGCGACCCGGCCGAGTTCGCGGCGGAACAGCCACAGCACCACCGCGACCCCGGCGACCGCGTTCACCACGCCGACCAGCAGCGCGCCCTTGATGTGCCCGAACGCCGGCAGCAGCAGGAACGGGAACGCCAGCCCGCCGACCAGCGCGCCCACGTAGTCGGCGGCGAACAGGTCGGCGACCGCCGACCCCGCGTCCTGCCTGCGGATCCGCTGCAGCAGCGTCATCAGCAGCGGGATCTCCGCGCCGATCAGCGCGCCGACCGCGAACGCCACCACCACCAGCGCCGGGACGTACAGGTCGAGCCACGCGAACGCCGCGTACAGCGCCAGCACGGAGACGCCGCCGACCAGCGCGAGCGCGCCCTCCACGACCGCGAACGCGACGATCGCGCGGCCCTGCAGCGGCTTCGCGGCCAGCGACCCGACGCCCATCGCGAACACCATCACCGACAGCACGATCGACGCCTGCGTGACGGAGTTGCCGACCAGGTAGCTGCCCAGCGCGACCAGCGCCAGCTCGTACACCAGCCCGCACGCCGCGCACGTGAACACGGCCGCGAGGATCAGGGTGCGCGCGAACCGTACCGGGACGCGCGGCCTTCCCGGCCCGTCCGCCCGGGACGGTTCCGGGTCGGGCGGCCGGACGGCCCGGTCCAGATCGCGGGTCGTCAGGAGACCGCCCCGGCCACGATCGCGGCGACGCCCAGGTCGGCGGCGGCGACGACCCACCCGGCCGGGTGGATGGCGGTGCCGCCGCCGTCCACGTCGACGAGCGTCGCGCCGAGCCTGCCCGGCGTGATCACGTCCAGCAGGAAGAACGAGACGACCATCAGCACGATGCCGATCGCGCCGAACACGGCGGTGTCGACCAGGCCGGCGCCCAGGTCGTTGTCACTGGTGACGATCGCGGTCGTGACGATCATGCCGATGCCGAAGAGCTTGACCGCGAGCAGCAGCGCCGCGCCGCGGTTGCCCTCGGTCCAGATCTGCTTGCCGAGCCTGCCCGGCGTCGTCACCTCCACCACCAGGTAGCCGAGCGCCATCAGCGCGATCCCGACCGCCCCGTAGGCGAAGGTCGCGCCGATCTCCCGAAGGATGTCGTCGTTCATGTGCCGCTCCTCATTTGCCCGACCCTGGGCCGCCGCCCCGGAACGACGCGGCGCCTCTGCTGTTCCATCCGTGGCTTCCGGGGCTCGCCCAGCGCCCGCCGACATGGGAGTAGTAGCGGCCGTAGCCGCTGCGGGGATTGTCGACCGTGATCCGGCTGCCCGCGCCGTCCGGCAGCACGCCGACGACGAGATTGGGGTAGCGCATGAAGATGCCGCCCGCCGCGCCCATCGCCGCCATGTCGTCCACGCGGTCGATCGGCTTGAACTTGCGGCCGATCTCCGAGGCCACCGTGTACGGAGCCTTCGGGGAGCGGTAGGTGCCCGCCCCCGCCCGGGAGTACTTGTCGGCGATCCACGACGACTCCGACTGGCCGCAGCCGCCGAGCGCCGCGGTGGTCACGGCGGCGGCGAGCACCGCGCCCGCCACCCGGTATCTGCTGTTCACGATGGTCTCACCAGCCGGCTCCGTGTCATCACGATCTCCCGGGTCTGCGGGTAGGCGTGCCAGGTCCGCCAGCCGAATCCCGGCTCCCGCGTCTCTTCCAGTGCCAGTGCGGTGACGGCGTGCGGCGAACCGGGGAACGCCCCGGTCAGCGCGTCACCGCGGTCCGCGAGCCGCGCGCACACGGCCTCGACGGCACGGGCGAACGCCGTCCCGTCACGGTGCGCGGCGGTCGTCGCGGTGAACTCGTAGGCCCAGCCGGGCACGCTCGTCGCGGCATGTCCGGGCAGCGGCTCGGCGGCATCCGGCAGGCACGCCACCGTCTCGCTCAGCGGACCGGCGATGACCTGGTGGGACGCGCCGAGCAGGCGCAGCTCCACGGTCAGGCCGGCGCGCTCCACCGGCAGCACGGCGAGCGCGTCCAGCGGCGGCAGCCCGAGCGCGAACGAGAGCCCGTCGGCGCGCGCGTCCGCGTAGGGGGTGTCGAGGGTCGCGCGCAAGGTCAGCTACCGCCACCCGGGTAGATCGTCATCGATCCGGCCGGGACGCGTTCGCCGAGGCCCGCCTCCCACGGGCCGCCGCCGTACTGCTCGAACGACAGGTACTTCCCGCGCGGGCCCTCGTAGTCGACGTACTCGACCCGGCCCTGGACGCCGACGCCCGTCGTGCCCTCGCTGGTGTAGTCGGCGGTGCCGTGCTCGTCGCGGCGGTACTCCACGCCGTCCACGACGATGGTCTTCTCACCGGGCGTGAGGTCCCCGGCGTCGTACTCCGTCCACCAGACGACCTCAAGGTCCGGGTCCTCCTCGACGGAGACCCACACCTTGGTGCCCTCGATGGTGTCGGCGTCGAGGAGATGCTCGCTCCAGGTGAAGCCGCCCTCCTTCAGCCGCAGCGAGCCGCGCACGAAGTAGCGGGTGCCGAGGTACTCGACCATGTCGCCGGCCTTCAGTGCCCGCGGGTCGCCGGCCACCTGGTCCTCGGGGGCGAACGGGTCGCGCGGGACCACCGGGGCGGGGGCCGCAGGAGCCGAACGGCGCCGCAGCAGGACGAGGATGAGCACGATCAATGCGACCAGGATCAGCGCCAGCAGGATCACTATCGCCGTTCCGCCCACGGACACCTCCATCGTTTCGTCGATATGGGCGCAGACCAGCGGATCCTATCGACTGCGGCCTATCAAGCCCATACCGCGATGAGACGTATCAAATGCACCACGGGTTGCACGCGGGAATCGGTGATCCGTTGCGAGAGCGGGACCGGGCCGCCCCCGGGTCAGAGGCGGTCGACGGCGGCGGCGACGCGCTCGTCCGTCGCGGTGAAGGCGATCCTGATGTGCCGGGCCCCGGCCGGGCCGTAGAACTCGCCGGGGGCGACGAGGATACCGAGGGACGCCAGGTGGGCGACGGTGTCCCAGCACGGCTCGTCTCCCGTGGCCCACAGGTACAGGGACGCCTCGGAGTGGTCCACGCGGAAGCCGTGCCCCTCGAACGCGGCGCGCAGCGCGGCGCGGCGGCGCGCGTACCGTGCGCGCTGCTCGTCCACGTGCGCGTCGTCGGCGAACGCCGCGGTCATCGCGGCCTGCACCGGCGCCGGGACGATCATGCCGGCGTGCTTGCGGACCTCCAGCAGCCGCTTGACCAGCGCGATGTCGCCGGTGACGAACCCGGCGCGGTAGCCCGCCATGTTGGAGCGCTTGGAGAGGGAGTTGACGGCGAGCAGCCCCTCATGGGAGCCGTCGCACACGTCCGGGTGCAGGATCGAGATCGGCGGATTCCCCTCGTCCCAGCCGAACTCCAGGTAGCACTCGTCGCTGACGACGAGCGCGCCCCGGCCGCGCGCCCACGCGACGACCTTGCGCAGATGCTCGACCGGCAGCACCTTGCCGGTCGGGTTGGACGGCGAGTTCACCCAGACGATCTTCGGTTTGACCGGGCCGAGCGCGAGCAGCCCGTCGGTCGAGACGGGGGTGGCCCCGGCCAGCCGCGCGCCCACGTCGTAGGTCGGGTAGGCCAGCGCGGGGAAGACGACCTTGTCGCCGGGGCCGGCGCCGAGCAGCGTCGGCAGCCAGGCGACCAGTTCCTTGGTGCCGATGACGGGCAGCACCGCGTCCGGGTCGGCGCCGGACACGCCGGCGCGGCGCCGCAGCCAGCCCGCGACCGACTCGCGCAACTCCGGCGTCCCGTACGTCTGCGGGTAGCCGGGCGCGTCGGCCGCGGCGGTGAGAGCCTCCCTGACCGGCTCGGGCGTCGGGTCGACGGGCGTCCCCACGGACAGGTCGACGATGCCGTCCGCGTGCGCCAGCGCCCGCTCCTTGTAGGGCGCGAGCCGATCCCACGGAAAGTCCGGCAACGTGAACACGACCTTGTTCCTCCTCTGGAGACCCGGCGGGCCGCGGCCTTCCCGAAGCAGGGAGACCACGGCCCGGAAAGCGTGGGGCCCGGCTCAGTCGTCGTGGCTCTGCGGAGGGAGCGCGGCGACGATCGGGTGGTCCTTCTCGATCTTCCCCACCTTGGACGCGCCGCCCGGCGAGCCGAGGTCGTCGAAGAACTCCACGTTCACCTTGTAGAAGTCCTTCCACTGCTCGGGGACGTCGTCCTCGTAGTAGATGGCCTCGACCGGGCAGACCGGCTCGCACGCACCGCAGTCGACGCACTCGTCCGGGTGGATATAGAGCTGACGCTTCCCTTCGTAGATGCAGTCGACCGGGCACTCCTCGATGCATGCCTTGTCGAGCAGGTCCACGCAGGGCTGCGCAATGACGTAGGTCACGTCAGTGACTCCTCTCGGATTTCCGGCCCCGCCGCACGTCACGGCTCACCGCAAGCTCGCTGTGAATAGTATTGCCATCACGGCTCGGTCGATTCGACACGGGGGTCCTCAGATGTCAGCCCGCTTCGCCGCGCGGCTGGTGGTCTCCATCAGTGGCGCGGACGTGGGCCAGCGGATCTCGCTGCGCCGCCGCCTGCCTACGGGAGAGTACAGCGACGTCGTCGGCGTACTCGAATCGTGGTCCAACAAGACCCTCACGGTGCGCCGGCGCACCGGTGAGCTGGTCGAGGTGCCGGAGGAGACCATGGTCGCGGCGAAGGTCGTCCCGCCGCAGCCGCCGCCGCGCCGCCGTCCCCGCCGCGCGGAGCCGGGAGCCGGTTAGCCGGAGCCGGTGGGCACCGGGCGCGTGCGGGGCGGGCCTGCGGGCGATCCGGTCGGCGGCGGGCTCGTCTTCACCCGCTCGGGTGCGGGGAGGCGCTCGCTGTAGGTCTCGCCCGGCTTGAGGGTCCTGCCCTGGAGCAGCTCCGACACCGTGACGAGCGTGAACCCGCGCTTCTTCAGGCCCTCCACCACCTTCGGGACGGCCTGGACGCTCGTCTTGTGGATGTCGTGGAACAGGATGATGCCGCCGCGCTTCGGCTCCCTGGTCCCGACCCTGATGTTGCGGGCGACGTCGTGGTAGCGCCAGTCGAGCGTGTCGACGCTCCACAGGATCAGCGGCATCCCGACGGCCCGCCCGACACGCTTGTCCGTCGCCCCGTACGGCGGCCGCATCAGCGTGGGCCGCACCCCGCCGGACGCCTCCGCGATGGCCTTCTGCGTCCGCTGGATCTGCGACCGGACCTCGGCGGACGACAGCGAGGTGAGCTGCGGGTGCGACCAGCTGTGGTCAGCCAGCTCGTGGCCTTCGAGGGCCATCCGGCGGACGACGTCGCGGTGGGCGCCGACGTTCTCGCCGAGCATGAAGAACGTGGCGCGCACGCCGTCCTTCTTCAGCGTGTCGAGCAGGCCCGCCGTGTAGGGGCCGGGCCCGTCGTCGAACGTGAGCGCGACGCACGCGACCCGGTCGCAGTCGATCCTCCGGGGCGGAGGCGGCGCCGGCGGCGGGGCCGCCCGCGGCCGGTGGCTCAGCGTGGCCTGCTGGCCGGCCGTCCGCGCCCGCCGCTCGCCGGCATGGCTGCATCCCGCCACGAGCAGCAGCCCGGCACCGAAGACGGCGAATTTCCTGATCCGCACCACGCACCCCCGAACGTGTCGTCTCAGCCCGCCTCATACCCTCCGTGACCTGGGTGACACACGCCGCCAAGATCCGGAAGCGGCAGGTCAGATCCGGGCCTCGGGGAAGAGCCGGATCAGAACGTCCCGGTGCCACCCGGCGTCCCGGCCCGGCGGCGGGGCGAGGATCAGCGCGCCGTCGTCGGCCGTGCTGAACCGGACCTCGACGCCCGGGGCGAGTTCCCCCGGCGGCTCCCCGGTGGCCGCGAGATGCCGCGCCAGGGTGCCGAGGACGCGCGCCCAGCCGTCCCCCAGATAGGGCGCCAGAGCCTCGACGCGCACCTCGGGCAGGCCCCGCGCGGACAGCCCGACGGTGCGCAGCGTCAGCCCGTCCGGCCGCTCGGCACCGACGATCCGGACCTCGGACGTGACGTCCGCCATGCGCAAGACCGCCTCCTCGCAGGACTTTCTCGGATAAATTATGACAGTGAACTGGGCCGTGACGACGTATGACTCCGCCTTCGGGTATGTCTCCGCGCACGGTGCGCCCCTGGTCGATCTGCTCGACCCGCAGCCCGGCGAGCGGATCATCGACCTCGGGTGCGGCACCGGGACGTTCACCGCGGAGATCGCAGAGCGCGGCGCCGAGGTGCTGGGCATCGACGGCAGCCCGGACATGGTCGCGCAGGCGACCGCGCTGCACCCGGGCCTCTCCTTCGTCGTCGGAGACGCCCACGACTTCACCGTCGGCGACTCCTTCGACGCGGTCGCCTCCAACGCCGCCCTGCACTGGATGACCCGCGACCCCGACGCCGTGATCAGCCGCGTGCACGCTGCGCTGCGGCCCGGCGGGCGGTTCGTCGGCGAACTCGGCGGCGCCGGGAACTGCGCCGAGCTGATCGTCGCGATGCAGACGGCGTGGCGGGTGTTCGGCCTCGGCGAGCCCGAGCTGCCCTGGTACTTCCCGAGCCCGGCCGCGTACGCGACCAGGCTGGAGGAGGCCGGGTTCACGCTGCGGCTGCTGGAGCACGCCGACCGCCCGACCCGGATGACCGAGGGCCCGAACGGCGCCGCCGACTGGGTCCGCGCCTACGCGGCCCGCGCGCTGGCGGACGTCCCGCCGGAACTGGTGGACCCGCTGCTCGACCGGGTGAACGACCTGGCCGCGCCCGCGCTGCGCCGCGAGTCCGGGTGGGTCGCCGACTACGTGCGGCTCCGGTTCGCGGCCGTCCGCCGGTCGGACGGCGCCGCGCCGACGCCGTTCGGGCCGCCGGCGTCCGACCGGCCGCTCTGACCCGCCCGTCTGATCCGCCCGCTCCGATCCGGCCGCTCTGATCCGGCCGCGTCCCGCCTAGGGTGGGGGCATGCTGCGGTTGTACGACCATCGGACGGGACGTGCGGAGCCACTGCCCGCCGGGCCGGGCCTGCGCGTCCAGATCCTTCCCGGCGCGGGGTACCGCACGCTGGTGGTCGCCGATCTGCTGCGCCGGATCGTCCAGCGGTCCGGGCGCCGCGTCCGGCTGGTGAGCACCCCGGTGCCCCCGGACGGCGCCTGGGCGGACTACGGCGTCGCGCCGTTCGAGATGCTCGACGACCCGCTGGCCGACGCCGACGTCTACGTCTCCTCGGGCGCGGACGCCGACGCGTTGTGCCTGGCCGTGCCCGCCGAGACCGGCGTGAAGCCGCCGGACGCGCTGGCCGCGCGCCTGGTGATGCTGGAGGCCGCGTACCGGGAGCCGGTGGAACTGTCGGACGAGCGCCTGTCGGCCGCGAGCGCACGGCTGGACGCGTGGCGCGGCAAGCTCGCGGAGTGGGCGACCTCGCCGGGCCGCCCCATGAGCCGGGACTACGCGGCGCGGGCGGAGGCCGCGCTGGCGGACGACCTGGACAGCGCCGGCGCGCTCACCGTCCTGGACCGGCTCGCCGGGGACCCGGACGTCCCGCCGGGCGCGAAGCTGGAGACGTTCATCCACCTGGACATGGTGCTGGCGCTGGGCCTGGTGTCGGCGATCGGGAGCGTCTGATCACCTTCGTTGAAGGTGCCGCCGGTGCCCCTGGAAGGGCTAACTTCGTATGCCGTGCCGACCGAAGCTCCAGAGTCACCGGCCCCGGTGGCCCGCCCACGGCGCCGCCGCCGCGCCCGCCCGCTGATGGCGGTGTCCCTCGCGCTCACCGTGCTGCTGTGCGCGGCCCTCGGCGGTACCGGCTGGTACTTCGCGGGCGTCGCCATCGAGGTCGACCATGCCGCCGAATACCCGCTCACCATCGTGGACGCACGCGACGGCACGGTCACGCTGCCGCGGGAGCCGGAGACGGAGCGCCCGGGAACGTGGGCGCTCGTCTGGAAGAACGGGCGCGCCCTGCTCGGGCCCGTCGTCGGCGGTGACGATGCGCACGTCGTGCGGAAGGTGGCATCGGTCGTCTCAGGTGCCCTGGTGAAGGGCGCGCCGGCGGCCATGGACCACTGGCTGTATGAGGGCGACCCTAAGAAGGCCCTGGGGCTGCC
The DNA here is from genome assembly GCF_001552155.1 of Actinomadura formosensis NBRC 14204. GTDB lineage: Bacteria > Actinomycetota > Actinomycetes > Streptosporangiales > Streptosporangiaceae > Spirillospora > Spirillospora formosensis. The sequence goes on from NZ_BCQQ01000024.1 coordinate 22,929, forward strand.
CTTTGAAGACGTCACTTATCCGTCCAAGGTGGGGCCGATGCCGGCGTGGTGGGTGCCGGGCGCCTCGCCCAAGGGCACATGGGTCATCGCCGTCCATGGACGGAACGCGGACAAGGCGGAGACGTTCCGCGCCATGCGGCCCGTGCACAAGCTGGGGCTGCCGATGATGTCGATCGCGTACCGGAACGACGTGGGCGCGCCTTCGTCCGGCGACCGCAAGAACCATCTCGGCGACACGGAATGGAACGACGTCGTCTCCGCGATGGGCTACGCGCGCGCACACGGCGCGACCGGTGTCGTCCTGTACGGATGGTCGATGGGCGGCGCGATGGTGATGACGGCCCTGCGCAAGGACCCGTCGTTCGTTCGCGGGGTCGTCCTCGACTCCCCCGTCCTGGACTGGAGCGCCACCCTGGACAAGCAGGGCGACGCCCGCAACCTGCCCGGCTTCGTCACCGACGTGGCCAAGCGCATCCTGGAGCAGCGCATCGGGATCGACCTGACCGACTACGACCAGCGCCGGTACGCGCCTCGCCTGCGCACGCCCGTCCTTCTCTTCACTGCCAAGGACGACGCGACCGTCGACAACGGCCCCGCCTACACCTTCGCCAGGACCGCGCCGCCCGGCATGGTCACGCACATCACCACGCCGGGCGACCACACCGAATCGTGGAACGTCGACCCGGCCGCCTACGAACGCTCCCTGACATCGTTCTTGCAGAGGGTCGGTTAGGCACGGCGGACCTCCAGGAGCGTCTTGCCGACGGTGGAGCGCGACTCGATCGCAGCGTGCGCGTCGGCGGCGCCGCCGAGCGGGAACCGCTGGCCGATCACCGGCATCAGCCGCCCATGGGCGGCCTCTTCGAGCGCGCTCACCGTGTACTCCCGAAGCTGTGCGGGCGTGGCCTGGGGCTGGAGGAGCGTCACGCCGCGTCCGGCCGCCTCGTCCTCGGTGATGTCCGCCCACCGCCCGGACGCCAGGCCGAAGCTGACCATGCGTCCGCCGCCGCGCAGAAGGCCGAACGCCTCCCGCGCCACATCACCGCCGATGCCGTCGAAGACGACGTCCACGTCACCGGCCTTGTCCGCCCAGCCGGGCTCGCGGTAGTCGGCGGACTCGTCCGCGCCCAGGCGCATCGCGATCTCGGTCTTGTGCGCGCCCCCGGCCGCCGCGACGACCGTCGCGCCCCGCGCCTTCACCAACTGGACGAGCAGCGTCCCGACCCCGCCGGCCGCCGCCTCCACCAGTACCCGCTCGCCCGGACGCGGGTCCGCCGCCCGCAGCATCATCATCGCGGTCCGGCCGTCCGCCAGCAGCGCCACCGCGTCATCGAGCGCCAGCCCCTCCGGCACCTCGAACAGGCCCGCCGCGTCCACGGCCACCTGCTCCGCGTAAGCGCCGGTACCGCCGGTGCCGCTCACGACCCGCCGTCCGACGAGCGCCTCGTCCACGCCCCCGCCGACCGCCGTCACCACGCCGCCGACACCGTTGCCGGGGATGACCGGCGGCTCCAACCGCACCGGAGCCGGGCCACGGCCCGACCGCATCTGCGTCTCCACGAACGTGATGTTGACGAACTCGACCCCGATGAGCGCCTGCCCCTCCGCCGGAACCGGATCAGGCGCCTCCCCCGGGACCAACGCCCCCGGCCCGCCGAACTCCCTCAACCACACAGCGCGCATGCGACCCCTCCCATCAGCGGCAATCACCCCCCACCCTGTTACCTCAAGCATGGTCGAGGTCAAGTCGTTCGCAACGAATCTCTTTTCTCACCACACCCATCTCTGTAAGCTTTCGCGCGTATTCCACCCCCGTTGTCGGCTGCCTCTCAGGGAAGACGATGCGCGCCCGGTTGGTACGTTCCTCCCCGCTCGGGTTCCGCCGCGCCGTCTGGCTGCCCGTCCTGCTGGCCGTGGGCGCCGCCGCCGGATGCGGCTCGGCCCACTCGTCCTCCGGCGGAGAACTCGCCCCGAACGGCACCCTGGACGACGGCGCCGCCACCACCGCACCCGCCGCCGACACACCCTCGGCCGTCCCCACGGCGCAGCTCTACCAGACGGTCCTCCAGCGCTACCGCGCCTACCAGGACGCCTACAAGAAGGCATACGAGACCAACGACCCCACCGGCCTCGCCGCCGTCGCCATGGACCCCCTCCTCACCGAGGTCACCAACGACGTGGAGGCGACCAAGGCCAAGGGCGTGATCTGGCGCTTCACCAACACGTTCAACCCCCGCGTCTACGCGCGCTCCAAGGACAGCACCAAGGTCTACGTCATCGACTGCGTCCGCACCCTCGCCGCCTACCGCTACTCCGCCAAGACCGGCGCGCGGACGGGGAATCCCCCCGGCGGGGCCTATGTGTACCGGGCCACCGTCCAGTACGACTCCGGCACCTGGAAGGTCGCCGCCAATGTCCGGGACCGCCAATGCTGACGGTCCGCAGGGAAGGACACCAGATGTCTCCCCATACCCCCGCCGGGCGCCGGGCGGCCACCGCCGCGCTCACGGCGACGGCCCTGACCATGCCCCTGCTCGTCAGTGCCCCGGCTCAGGCCGCTCCGTGCAGTCTGCCGAACAACGTGGTCGCGAACTGCAACGGGACCAGCCACACCCCCGGAAGCGGAGGAGGGGGAGGCGGAGGTGGAACCGGTGGCGGCGGCGACAGCGGCCCCGTGGCTCCTCCACCGCCGGAGGGTCTGACTCCCGATGAGGCGCCGGGCGTCGTCCAGGTTCCCGGCGTGGCCGCTCCCGCGCCGGCGCCGCCCGCCACAGCGGATCTGGTCGCCACGGCACGGGCGTCCGCCAGGTTCCCCACGGTCATCGTGCATACGGCCCCCAAGAACAAGACGTACGTGCGTTTGCGGACCTCCCTGTGGGTCGAAGGCTTCAAGGACGTGCAGACCCAGCCGATCACCTTCGGTGCGCAGAAGGTGCAGTTGACCGCGAAACCCAGCTCCGTGACGTGGGATCTGGGGGAGACGAAGGACTTGGTCTGCGACGGCGCCGGAAGCAAGGACGGCAAGACCTGCCATTACGCCTACAAGCGGTCGTCGGCCTCGCAGCCGGGCGGTTCCTACAAGATCACGGCGACCATCTGGTGGGACGTCACGTGGACGTGTGAGGGCGCCGAATGCGACTCACCCGGCGGCAGCCTCGGGCGGAACCCGGTGTCATCGGCGCCCACGCCGCTCGTCGTGAGCGAGATCCAGACCAATACGGGCCAGTGACCCCGAGCGAACATCGGCTTCCGGGCTTCATCGAACTGGCGGAGCTGGGATCGGGTGCTCAAGGCGAGGTCGTCCTCGCGCGGCACGAGTCCGGCGGCGGGCCGGTCGCGATCAAGTACCTGGCTCCCGGCCTGCTCGGCGACACCGCAGCCTGGAGCGTCTTCCGTGCTGAGGCGCAGATGCTCAAGCGGGTCGACAACCCGCATGTCGCGCGGCTACTGGACTATCTGGAGTCACCGTGGGGTGCGGCGATCATCCTGGAGGCGGTCCCCGGACGTCCGCTCCGCAAGGTACTGGACGAACGCGAAGGGCCGTTGGCACCCGAGGCCGCGCTGGCGACGCTGAAGGGCTCGCTCCTCGGGCTGGCCGCGGCGCACGCGGCCGGAGTCGTCCATCGCGATTACAAGCCCGCGAACGTGCTCGTCCAGGACGACGGGCAGAGCAAGCTCATCGACTTCGGTGTCGCCGTCCTCACCGGGCAGGGCGGTCACGCCGGGACGCCCGCCTACATGGCACCGGAGCAGTGGGCCGGTGAACCCGCCACACCCGCGACCGACCTTTACGCGGCCACGTGCGTCTTCGTCGAATGCGTCACCGGCGAGAAGCCCTTCGGGGGAACGACGCTCACCGAGTTGAAGACCTCGCACGAGGAAGGCTTCGCATCGTTCGACAGGGTGCCGGAGCCGCTGCGCCCGCTCGTCCGGCGGGGCCTGACGAAGAGTCCTGGCGAGCGGGTCTGGAACGCCTACGAGTTCGTGGGCGAACTGGAGACCGCCGCCGTCCAGGCTTACGGGCCCGACTGGGAAAGGCGCGGGCTCCTCGCGCTCGGCGTGGTCGCCGCGGCCGTGGTGGCGGCGGTCCCGCTCGCGCTGCTCAGCGGCGCCCTTCTGACGCCCGGTGCGTCCGCCACGGGCGCGATGGCCGCTACGACGGCGGGTCATGTGTCGGCCGGGCTTGCCCAGGGCGCCACGTCGGTCGACACGATGGCGAAGGCCGGGACGTCCGCCTCCAAGGGCTTCCTGAGCAAGGTCGGCGGGACGAAAGGCGCCACGGGCATCGGCGCCGTGGGAGTCGGCGCGGTGATCGCGGCCTGGTACTTCTGGCCCGGTCCGAGCGTGGGCGGGACAAGCCACGCCGGTGTGCACGCCTACTTCACGAAGCCGGGTGTTCTCCTGGGTCAGGCTCACCTGCCCGCCGCCGAGACGCCGTACATCGACCTCAAGTACTCGGTCACTCCCGCCAGGGCGAAGACCGGGACGGAAGTGCGCATCGTGGAGCAGTTCCGGGCACGCACTCCCGGGAGTCTCTACTACACGCCGAGTGGCGAACGTCAATGCCTTGGACGAGGGGCGAAGCCGCCCAAGACCCATTGGTACCAGTGGGGCATCGGGCTCAACAAGGATCAACTCGACGCCAAGAGCACCGAGGTATTGGCGTTCTACCGCATCCCCCCGGCGAAGAAAAACGAAATTCCGCAGAAGACGGCAAATGCCAAGATCCTGCCCGTCAGGAGTGAGACGACCGACCAGCACCAGCCGTTCGTCCAAGCGGAATGCGCCACCATGAGCCGATGGACGACGACGATCAAGATCGTCCTTCCAGGCCACCGGCTGCTGCCTCCGGGCAAGTACCTGGTGACCCCGCGCGTGCCGATGAAGATCACCACCACACTACGGGGGGACGAGGCGATCCCCCCCGAGTCGGCGGGGGCCACCATCGACGGGACGTTGCCGGTGATCGAGGTGTTGGACGGCTGAGGGGCTGGTGGGGGCGCTGGTATGATCTCGGCTCATACGTGGGCGGACGCGGTGACGCCGCCAGGAGGCCCGCCCCCGGCGTGACACGGCCGATATCCGTTCGGCGCGAGATTCCGTTCGCCGCACGTCCACAGTTAGGTTCCCGGTGCTGCTCTCCTCCATCGCCGCTCGCCGCCCGAAGACCGGTGCCGTGCCCGCCGCGGTCGGGGGCAACCTGCTGTTCACGGTGGTGCTGCTCGCGGGCATCGTGCTGCGGGTGGTCACCATGCTGGGGTTCCGGGGCGTGCTGTGGTTCAACGACAGCTACGACTTCCTGCGGATCGCGGACGACCCGTTCCCGCATCCGCTCCGGCCGTCCGGTTACGGGCTGTTCCTGTGGACGCTGAAGCCGTTCCACAGCCTGGCGCTGGTGACGGCGCTGCAGCATGCGGCGATCGTCGGGCTGGCGGTGCTCGCGTACCGGATGCTCGTCCGCGACTTCGAGGTGCGGCGGACGTGGGCGGCGCTGGCGGTCGCGCCGATCCTGCTGGACTCCTACCAGATCGAGCTTGAGCATCTGCTGCTGTCCGACACCGTGTTCACCGTCCTGCTGGTCGGGGCGCTGCTGGTGCTGGCGAAGCCGGGGGCGACCGGGTGGCGGCGGGCGGCCGTGGTGGGGGCGCTGCTGGGCGTGGCGGCCGTCACGCGGACGGTCGGCCTGCCGCTGCTCCTGATCGTCGTCCTGTACCTGCTGGTGCGGCGGACGAGATGGCCGGCGTACGTGGCGCTCGCGGCGGCGTTCGTGCTGCCGGTCGGCGCGTACGCGACATGGTTCGAGCGGGAGCACGGCCGGTTCGCGATGACCGGGGTGGACGGCATCTTCCTGTGGGGGCGGACGGCCGCGTTCGCCGACTGCGGCGCGCACCCGCCGCCCCCCGACCTGGCGAGCCTGTGCCCGCACGGCGCGAAGGGGAAGCGGCCCGCCTCGTCCCACCAGATCTGGGCGGACGACTCGCCGACCGGGTGGGTCGACGGGAAGGCGTTCGACGAGGAGACCAACGAGCGGGCGCAGCGGTTCGCGCTCTGGGCGATCCGGAATCAGCCGCTCGACTACCTGCGGGTCGTGTCGTACGACTTCTTCGTCCGGACGTTCTCATGGCACCGGTCGCGGTACCCGACGGTCGGCACCGAGGCCAGGTACCACTTCCCGACGAGGCCCACCGCGTTCAAGCCCGGCCTCCGCGTGCTCGGCGGCGGTGACCGGCGGACGGTCGTGTACGAGTATTCGCACGGCACCGGACGCACCCACATCGTGGAACCCTACGCCGAGGTGATGCGCACCTATCAGGAGCGTGTGAGGATGCCCGGCACGGTCCTCGGGATCGTGCTGCTCGCCGGCGCGGCCGGGATCGTGTGGCGGCGGGCGCGCGCGCGGACCGCACTCTTCTGGACGTCCGGGGTCGCGCTTTTGGCCATTCCCCCGGTCACCGTCGATTTCGACTACCGGTACTTGCTGCCCGCCCTGCCGTTCGCGTGCTTCGCCGCCGCGATGGCCTGGGGCCGTCGCCCTCCGGTCACCGAACCGGAGCCGGAACCGGCCGAGGAGGCGGAGCCCGAGATGCGGCCCGCCGAGACCGCGCTCAACGCCGAATGAGTACATGTACGGATTCCGCCGGGTCTCGACCGCGGCGATCATGATCCCATGCGTCGTGCCGTGCTTCTCCTCCTGCCCGTTCTGCTGGGCGCCTGCGGCGAGGTCCCCTACTCCGGGGATGCCGGGACGTCCGGGGAACGGGCCGCCACGGACGCGCGCAAGGCCGCCGACCTGGCCGGCGACAAGATCTACACCTCCCGGGTCCAATCCGCCCGGGATCTGGCGCACCGGGCGGCGGATCTCGACGGCGTCGAGGTCATGGGCGTGTCGGGCGCCTCGACCGCCGGGGCCGGGGTGACCCTCGTCATCCGGGTGCCGGGCACGGCACCGCAGGACGGGCCGTTCCCCGCCGGGTCCGTCACCGTGCGGCACTGCTTCCGGATGCGGTTCTCCACGGCGGGCGAGTTCCGGCGGTACGGCACCCGTCAGGTGGCGTGCCCGCCCGGCGCACCGCTGACGTTCGAACCGTGGCCGAAGACGCCGGACATCCCGGTCGAGAAGCTGGAGAAGGCGCTGCCGCGCGTCCCGGCCGGGGGCAGCGCGGACGAGGCGAAGGTGCGCGCCGCGGTCGCGTCGCTGCGTCTCGACCCGGCGATCCGGCGTGAGTTCGCGACCGAGGGCGCCGCGGTCGGCCTGGTGCTGAGGGTGAAGCCGTACCTGTCGGACGCGTTCGACTGCGTCCTCGCCAGCGTCGCACCGGGCCGGACGAGCGTGTGGTCACCGTCCCCGATGCAGCGGATGCCGGGCGAGGCCGGCTGCACCGCCGCCAACGCCCTCCACCCGATGCCCCCGCCGCACTAGGTGTACTTGGCCATGATCTTGGTGACACCTGACCGGTAGGTCTTTGATCAGCAAGAGGACCTCCTGGCGTAGTGGAGTTTCACCGACTTCACCGCCACCAGGAGGTCCCAGTGGGTCACGCTAATGCCCGGCTGACGTTCCATGGCAGATGTCTGCTGGTTCGCCGTGTCGAGTTCGACCGGCGCCCGATCGCGCACGTCGCCGCCGAACTCGGGGTGTCTCGCCAGTGCGCGCACCGGTGGGTCGGCCGGTTCCGCAAAGAAGGCTGGGACGGGCTGGCCGAGCGGCGCAGCGGCCCCCGCGCATGCCCGTCACAGACCCCGGCCAAGACCGAGGAGCGGGTGCTGGCCGCCCGGCGTGAGCTGCGCGCCGGGCCCGACCACATCGCCGCCGCGACCGGGGTGCCGGCCCGCACCGTCACCCGGATCCTGCGCCGCCACGGCGTGCCGGTGCTCGCCGCCTGCGACCCGGTGACCGGAGCCCAGATCCGCGCCTTGCGCGAGAGCGAGCGCCGCTATGAGCATGACGCGCCGGGCGACATGATCCACCTGGACGTCAAGAAGCTCGGCCGGATCCCCGACGGCGGCGGCTGGCGGATCCATGGCCGCAGCCAGGCCGTCCGCGGCCGCGGCATCGGCTACGACTTCGTCCACACCGCCATCGACGACCACACCCGCCTGGCCTATGCCGAAGTCCTGCCCGACGAGAAGGGCATCACCAGCGCCGCCTTCCTCACCCGCGCCGCGGTGTTCTTCGCCGCCTGCGGCATCCCCCGCATCCAGCGGGTACTGACCGACAACGCCAAGAACTACCGCACCAGCCGCGCGTTCCAGCAGGCCTGCGCCCAGCTGGGCGCCCGGCAGAAGTTCACCCGGCCCCGCCACCCCTGGACCAACGGCAAAGCCGAACGCCTCAACCGCACCCTGGCCACCGAATGGGCCTACCGGCGCCCCTACACCAGCAACGACCAGCGCACCCAGGCCCTCGGCCCCTGGCTGGAGCACTACAACACCAAACGCCCGCACTCAGCCCTGGGCGGCCAGCCACCCATCACCCGACTGTCACCAAGATCATGACCGAGTACAACTAGGCGTCGCCGAGGCGGGCGGCGGCGACCTTCTTCGGGACGACCATGCGCCAGGCGTCGATGACCAGTTCTTCCATTTCGGCTTCGTCCAGCGCCTCCGTCCAGGCGTGGACCCAGTTGAAGCGCATGTCCGATTCGCTGGGCAGGTGGAATTTCTCCGGTTCGGCGGCCACCAGCGCGGCCCGCTCCTCCTTGGGGAAGGCGAAGCCCATCACGGTCTCGTCCCGTGAGAAGGCGACGTAGACGATCGAGCCGACGCGGAACTTCACCCGGTCCCGGATGAGATGTTCCGATGTGCGGGGCAGCGTCAGCGCGAGGGCCCGCACCTGCTCGACTGTGATCATCGTGTCCTCCTGTGGCCGTGGGGTTCCCGGCGAAGCATCCGATAAGGATGATCTTGGTAGATTTGCCCGGGTGAGGGGGCGATCGTGAACGAACTGGTGCGCTGGCGGACCGAGGACGGGTTCATCGTCGTGGAGAGCGACGATCGAGAACCGGGATTCCAGTCGGTGTCCCGCACCGGGGACATCTTCCACGAGGCGGCGGGCAAGTTCGAGGACGCGTTCGAGAACGTCCGGGAGGCGGCCCAGTCGGCGCTCGCGGCGCTGCGCGGCGGCGGTCTCGACCCCGACACGGTCGAGCTGGAGTTCGGCGTCAAGCTCAACGCGGCGGCCGGGGCCGTCATCGCCAAGACGTCCGTGGAGGGGCACCTCAAGGTCAAGATGACGTGGGGCCGGCCGGCCCCCGGGGCCGGGGCCGCGGAGGAGGCGTAGCCGGGATCGTGGACGACTGGCAGTGGCGCGCCTGGGTCGGCCCTCCCTCCGGCGGCAAGCTCGGCGCGGCGTTCCTGATCACCGAGACACGGCTGCTGACCTGCGCCCACACCGTCCAGGGCATGGACGAGGCACGCGTCGGCTTCCCGGGCCTGCTGGAGGACCTGCCCGCCAGGGTCGTGCGCTGCGGCGACTGGCGGCGCGCGGGCGACCCCGGTGATGTCGCCGTCCTCGAACTGCACCGGCCCGTCCCCTACCGGCCCGCCCGGTTCGCCGCCCCGGACGACCTCCACGAGCACGCCCTCGGCGGGCGGACGTTCGCCGTCTGCGGGTTCCCCCGGCGCCCCGACCAGAACGAACGGCACGCGACCGTGACGACGTCCCCGCACCGCGGGATGCGGCGCGAATGGTGGGAGCTGAAGACGGGGCCGGACGAGTGGCTGGAGGAGGGCTACAGCGGGTCCGCCGTGTACGACGCGGTCACGGGCGAGGTCATCGGCATGGTCACGAACGCCGAGCTCCGATACGGCGACCGCGCGAACCTCGGCTGGATGCTCCCGCTCCCGCACATCCGGACGTACTGGGAGGAGCTGGACGACCTGCTGCCGCTCCGGTGGCTCACCCCGGACGCGCGGCGGGAGCTGCGCGAACTGCTGCGCGGCGTGCGCTTCACCGACCCGCTCGGCGCCGGCCTCGAACGGATCACCGGCCGCCCGGCATTCGGCGGGTTCCGGTCCGCGTGGGCGTCGGTGCGGTACGTCGCCGAGGGCTGGCCGCGGGACCGGCTCGTCCGCTACCTCGCGGCGCTCGGCCCGCAGCTGCCGGAGGCGGCGCGCGGGCGGCTCACCGCCTGGTCGGCGCGGCATCTGCCCGGCGCGGCGCCCGCCCCCGCGCGGTCCGGCCCCGCGTCGGTGATCGTCCGGCTGGAGCGGGTGACGTTCGACAACGCCTTCGACGTGACCGTGCACACCTGGATCGACGGTGCCGAAGGCCCGTCCCGGCGGACCGAGCGCGTCCCGGAGCGGCGGGTCCGGCCGGTCGTCGAGGCGGGCGTCGCCGCGCTCGCGCCCGCGCTGTTCGGCCGGGACTGGATGATCGAGTTCGCGGTGCCGGAGAGCTGGCTCGGCAAGCCGTTCGAGCAGTGGTACCTCGACCCCCGCAACAAGATCCCGATGCGCCGGTATCCGGTGGTGGTGCGGGACGTGGAGCGGATGCGGCCCGACTCGATCCGGCGGGACCAGGCCCACCACCGCTGGCGGCTGCTGCACGAGCGCGGCCGCAGCGACCCGCGCCCCATCGCCTGCGACGCGCCCCGCAAGGGCCGCGACTTCCAGGACTGGCTTGAGGCCAACGTCGACTTCTGCGTGCTCGTGTACGGGTCGCGTCCGGTCAGGAGCTGGCTGACGGCTGCGCTCAACAACGGCATCCCCGTCATGCTCTGGACGCGCACCCCCTGCGACGCGCCGTCCCACGGCGACTGCCGCGGCCACCGCGTTCTGGACGAGCTGACCGCCGCGGTCGGCGACCGGCACCCGGGCGACCTGCCGCAGGTGGCGCTCGCCCTGCGCAAGGCCGCGCTCATCGCCCCCAAGGACGAGCCGCATTGCGGACGTGACCTGACGCTGCTGTGGGACGACCCGTCCCGGCTTCCCGATCCCCCTCTCGCCATGGAGGTATAGGTGCCCGACTGGCTGATCTACACCGGGAGCCGGAATGGTCCCGAGGACGGCGCCGACCCGCTCGGCCGGCTGCCCGACCCGCCGCCCTGGCGCGCGTTCGACGGCGGGCCCGTTCTGCCGTCTCCGCCCGGCGGTTCCGGGAACGAGCATCAGGCGACCACATACCGGCCGTCGGACGATGCCGTGCAGCAGGCCAACGCCGCCTTGTATCTGCGTCGTCCGTTGCTGGTGACGGGGCCGCCCGGCACCGGGAAGTCGACGCTGGCCTATGCGGTGGCTCACGAACTCGGTCTCGGGCCCGTCCTGCATTGGCCCATCACCAGCCGGACCACGCTGCGGGACGGGCTGTACCAATACGACCCCTTGACCCGCCTGTACGCGGCCGGACGGGCCGACGCGCCCGCAGACGAGAACATCGGCCGCTACATCCGCCTCGGGCCTCTGGGGACCGCGCTGCTCCCCTATGCGCGTCCTCGCGTCCTGCTGGTGGACGAGATCGATAAGAGCGACATCGATCTGCCCAACGACCTTCTCACCATCTTCGAGAAGGGCGAGTACGAGATACCGGAGCTGACCCGGCGGGCCGACCCGTCCGCCGAGGTCATGACCGCCGACGGGCCGGGTGCCCGCGTCACGGTCACCGCCGGGACGGTCCGCTGCAACGCCTTTCCGTTCGTCGTGATGACCAGCAACGGCGAGCGCGAGTTCCCGCCCGCGTTCCTCCGCCGATGCGTCACCGTGGAACTGCGCCAGCCTTCCGGCGCGGCCGAACTGTCGGCGATCGTGCGCGAGCATCTGGGGCCGCTCGCCGAGCAGAGCGACGACCTGGTCCGCCGCTTCCTCGAACGCTCCACGTCCGGCACATTGGCGACCGACCAGCTGCTCAACGCCGTCTACCTGTGCCGCCACGCCGCCGCCGCGGACCGCCGCGCGCTGGCCGACCGCATCATGCCCTACCTGACCGGGCCGATCGATGACGATTGACCGGCTGCGGGAGGCCCTGTCGGCCATCGGCCCGCCGCCGGACGCCCGCGAGCTGAGCGAGATGCTGTGGCTGGCCTGCCACATCTCCCCCGCTCCCGGGGAACGTTCCGCCTCCGCCCCGCCGGAACCGTCCGGGGCCTGCGCGACGCCCCCGGAGCCCGCGCTCCCGCCGGCTCCGGCTCGGGCGGCGCCGGAGCCGGAGCCGCCGGCCGGTCTGCATCCGCGTCCCGCTCCCGGTGCCGAACCGGCCGGGGAGGCGGCGCAGGTGCTCGTCCCGACGGCCCCGATGCTGGCGGACGCGCTGGGCGTGCAGCGGGCGCTGCGTCCGCTGAAACGCCGCGTCCCCTCCCGGCACCGCCGCGAGCTGGACGAGGAGGCGACGGCCGCGCGCATCGCCGACACCCGCCTGTGGACGCCCGTCCTCGTCCCGGCGCCCGAACGGTGGCTCACCCTCAGCCTGGTCGTGGACACCGGGCCCACGATGCGGCTCTGGCGCCCCCTCGCCCGCGAACTGGCCGAGACGCTCGCCCGCCAGGGCGCCTTCCGGGACGTCCACCTCACCTACCTCGACACCGGCGGCCGTATAGCCTCGGCCCCCGACGCGCCGGGCCGAGCCCCGGGGACGCTGCTGGACGCGTCCGGCCGCCATGCCGTTCTCGTCCTGAGCGACTGCTCCGGCCCGCACTGGTGGGACGGACGTGCCGCCGGCGCCGTCCGCCGCTGGGCCCAGGCCGGGCCGGTCGCGATCCTCCAGCCGCTCGCCGAACGCCTCTGGCGCCGCACCGCCGCCCCCGCCGCCCCGGGCCTCGCCGTCCTCCCCCGCCCCGGCGCCCCGAACACCGGCCTGCGCTTCACCCCGCACGACGGGGCCGTGCCACCCGGCGTGCCCGTCCCCGTCCTGGAGGTGGCGCCGCGCTGGTTCGCCGCCTGGGCCCGCCTGGTCTCCGGCGCGGACCCGCAGCCCGCCGCGATCACCGCACTGCCGCCGCGCCCGGCCGGGCCCGCGCCGCTGCACCGCGAGCGCGAACTGCCGATCGCCGAACGCGTCCGCCGCTTCCTCACCACCGCCTCCCCGGGCGCCGCCGAACTCGCCGCGCACGTCGCCGTCTCCGTCCCGTCCCTGCCGGTGATGCGCCTCATCCAGCACCGCATCCTCGGCGGCTCGGGACCGGGCCGGCTCGCCGAGGTCCTGCTGAGCGGCCTGCTCCGGCCGATCGACGACGTCCGCTACGAGTTCGTCCCCGGCGCCCGCGAGGCCCTGCTCGACACCCTCCCGCGCCCCGAGGCGCAGCACACCCGGCACGTCCTCAAGGCGGTCTCCGCCGAGATCGAACGCCGCGCCGGCACCGCCGCCGAGACCTTCCGCGCGCTGCTGCCCGCCGACGGCGGCCCGGTGACGCTGACCGCCGACACCGACCACTTCGCCCTCCTCACCCCGCGGACCCGCGCCCACCTCGCCCCCGCCCCGGGCACGGGTCCCGACCTGCTGCGGCTCCTGGGCGTCCCCGCCGACGACCCTCTCAGCGGCTGGGACGGCCCCCCGCGCGCGACGGTGCTGGGCGTGGACCACGGTGACCCCGTGACGCTGAACGTCCTCGACGGCGAGGCGGCCCTCCCGCACGGGCTGATCGTCGGCCCGAGAGCCGCCCGCGACGCGCTGCTGCGCACGACGGTCTTCGGCCTCGCCCTGACCCACTCGCCCGGCACCGTCAATTTCGTCTTCGCGGACTTCTCCCGCGGCGCGTCCTTCGTCGGCCTGGGCAACCTCCCTCATGTCGCCGCGGCCGTCCACGCCGGGTCAGCGGATTCGCCGCAGCTCAGCTACCTGATAGCGGCGCTGGAAGACGAGCGGATCCGCCGCGACACCGTCCTGGACGACACCGACCTCGCCACGTGGGACGAGTACCGGAGGGCGGTCGCCGGCGGCGCGTCCCACGAGCCCCTGCCCGCCCTGGTCGTCGTCCTCGACAACACCGGCCCGCTCCTGGACGCACGCCCCGACCTGCTGGACCCCCTCGTCTGGTTGTGCGAGACGGGAGGACCGCTGGGCATCAGATTCCTCTTCTGCACACCGGACGGTTCGCCCCCGCCCGGCCCCCTCCTCGGTCACATCGGCTGGAACACCGGTTCGAGGGGTGATGACGGCGCCTTCCTGCACATCTTCGCGGACCGGGCCCATCCCCACTTCGAGCCCGCACGGGTACCGCTCGACGTCACCGATCCCCTCATCGAGCAGATGCGCCGGCGCGGCCCCAGCGCCCGGAAACTCCCCTGGCCCGAGGAACACCCCGTGCCCGCGCCCGGCGCTTCCGCGTCCCCGGCCGTGCCGGAGTTCGACGTCCTCAAGCTCAATGGCGCCGAGCCCAGCGCGATGTTCCATGAGACGTGGGCGCTTCCCGCGTCCGAGCCGCGGAACCCCGCCATCGGTCATGCCGCCGACGGCGGCGTCCTCACCCTCTCCCCCCTCGACTTCTCGTCGGGCATTCCGCACGGGCTGATCGTCGGCGCCCCGGAGGCCCGGCACCGCGTCGTCCGCGCCATCACCCTCGCCCTGGCCGCCGGTCATTCCCCCGCGACCCTCACCTTCGCCTTCGCCGGCCTGGGCGACCATCCTCTCGGCGAGCCCCTCGATCTCCCCCACGTCCGCTATTCCGAGCACATGCTGCTCGCGCGGCCTCGGAAACTGCATCAGTTCCTCGACTTCCTGTCAGACGAACTGGACTCCCGCGCCGCCGCAGCACCGCGCGACCTTCCAAGAACCCCCGATTTCGGCACCAACCAATGGCTCGTCGACGAGTTGTACGAGCGGTACCGCGAAGACCCGGATTCGGTCGACCGGGCCTGGGGGGACTTCTTCGCCGACTACCCGCCGGGCGACCGGCCGTCCCCGGCCCCGCCCGCGCCGGCGCCCGAAGCACCGCCGCGCCTGCTCATCGTGGCCGACGTGTCGCTGACACTCCCTCCCGGAAGGCCCGAGGTCGGGGAGGCGCTTCTCTCTCTGGCGCAACGAGGCAGGGCCCTCGGCGTGCAACTCCTGCTCACCTCGACCACCGTCGAGCACACCACGATCTGGGACCGCTTCCTCCCCCTCCTCGGCTGGCGGATCGCCGCGGGCCCCCTGCCCCCCGCCGAACTCCAGCGCGTCCTCGGCCGGGCGAGCCTCCCCTTCCCCTGCGACCGCACGGCCTACCTCCTCGCCGGCGGCGGCCCCCCGCGCCGCTTCACCGTGGCGCCGGCCCCCTCCACGGGCGCTCTGAACACCTTCCTCGACCGCGTGCACAACCGGCCCCCCGAATCCGCGGAAGAACCTCGCCTCCGCTTCCTTTCGGAAGTCGTGGAGGCACTCGGCACCGCCGATGCCCTATCGATCCAGCCGATGTTCCGGGAACTCCTCATGCGGGACGCCGATGCCCTGATGGCCGGCCGTCTGCCTCGCCATCTGATACTCACCGGACGGCAGGGCCCGGACGTGGAGGTGCCGGCGGCGGTGGCGGCGGTATACGGGCGGCTCCTCTCCCGCCTGGGCATCCTCTCGCATGGTGACGTGAGCAAGATCTCCTGGTCCGCGATAGGCGGGTATCTGCGCGACACGACCGAGTCACTCTCTGAACTCTTCCGGACCTTCCGGGGCGGAGTGATCCTGCTCCATCACGCGGGCGAGGCGGAGGCTCCCGGTTACCTCCGTCCCGAGGCGGTACAGGCACTGATCGCGGCGACGGGCGAACACCCCGACGACCCGTTGGTCATATTGTGCGGAGATTCCGCACAGGCGGATGCCGTCCGCGTGGCCGTCCCCCGATTCGACGAACGGTTCACGGTGGTCGACTGGATCGATGATCCGCACGGTCTGCCCGACATGGTTCACCTGAGCGCACTGCCCCCGGTGGCCGATGGCCGCATCCCGATCGGGATCCAGAGCGGAACGCCGGAGCCGGTGTTCGTGGACTTCGACGCCGACCCGCATCTGCTGGTCGCGGGACAGCTCGGATCCGGCCGGGCGAACCTGCTGCACCTGCTCCTCAAGGGGATCGCGGCGCGGGCCGGCGGCCGTGAAACGCAGATCCACGTCCTCGATCCACACGGACTCCTCCGGTCGATCGCCCACGAATTCGGCCTCCCGGAGCCGGTGGAGCCCGGAGTCGGGTACACCGGCTCGCCCGAGGAGTTCTTCCTGCTCGTGGCCGGAATCGCCGAGCGGCCACCGGACGGTGAGGTCTACCTCGTCGTGATTGATTTGCCCCCCGACAGCTTCTCTCTCCGGACGGTCCTGACGGATCTGCTCTCCGTTCGCGGCGGCCGCGTACATGTCGTGGTGGCACGGTTGGCGACCTCCGCCGGCATGCCGCATGACCCGCTGGTCCGCGCCCTGCACACGATCGGCGCCCCTGCCGTGCTGCTGGGAACCGGCCAGAGCCGGGAGGCGGAGTTGTACGGCGCCGAGCTCCCCACCGGGTTTGTCCCGCCGGGACGCGGCGTGCTCGTCCGATCGGGGCGGCAGCGGGACATTCAGGTGGCGCACGCGTCACCCGACGTCTGAGGGCGGGCACGGATACGGCGGGTCCAAGAGCCGGATGAAATTTGGATCGGCCGGTCCATAACGTGTTACGGTGCGGGTATGGGGCGGCCCAGGAAGTTCGAGGAGAGGCGGGCGGTCGAGGCGGCCATGCGGGCGTTCTGGGCGGACGGCTATGAGGCGACCTCGACGCAGGGGCTGTGCGGGGCGACCGGGCTCGGGCGCAGCAGCATCTACAACACCTTCGCCAGCAAGCGGGATCTGTTCGTCAAGGCGTTGACGCACTACATGGACTACAGGGCGGCCCGGCTCGCCGCGTTGATGGAGGACGGTGCGAAGCCGGTGCGGGAGCGGCTGCGCACGGTCCTGGAATGGGCGGCCGCCCCGGACGAGGAAGACCCCTCCGGATGCCTGGTCGTGAACGCGACGGTGGAGTTCGGGCAGCACGATCCCGATATCGCGGCACGGCTCGAACAGCACAGGCGGCGGCGGTTCGACGTGCTGAGAGCCGCCATCGAGGACGGGATGCGCGCCGGCGAGATCGACGGGAGCAGGGACGCTGGCGCGCTGGCGCATTTCGTGATCTCCACGGTCAGCGGCATCCAGGTCGCCGCACGCGGCGGCGCAGACCGGGCGACGCTCCAGAGCATCGCCGACACGGCCCTGAACGCACTCTGACCTGGGGCGCCCCGCGCCGCCCTCTTTTGAGTGCCATTTTGTACTGATCATTACAGGAGGGGCAGGGCGAAGGGCCGGCGCTGGTTTGCGCCGGCCCTTGCCCGGGGTGGTCGGGAGCGGGAGGTGCGTTCGCGGGTCGTTCCGGCTACGGGGTCAGCGCAGGCGGCACGTCCCGGAGCCGGACTTCGACGGGTCGCTCTCCGAGGTCCCCGTCAGCCGCAGCCGCGCGTGCCGGGACGCGCCCGGCGCGGGCTTCGCCCAGACCTCGACGCCGGTGCGGCCCCCCGCCCGCGCGGTCGCCAGCTCGTTCGGCAGCCACGTCGTCCAGCCGTCGCCGGACGCCTCGGCCCGCAGGCGGAACACGTCGGAGCCGTGGTGGCCGCTGCCGCCGCCTCCCGTGTTGCGGAGCGTCATCGTGCACTTCATCCAGCCGGAGCCGGTCGGGCTCGCGTACCCCGGGTCGATCCGCACGCCGCGCCGCTGCGGCCCGGCGCCGTCCAGCGAGCTGATCGCGACCGTGTACGACAGGACGCCCCTCCGGTCCCGCTTCAGGTTCAGGACGTAGAAGTGCAGCCGGTTGGCCTCGTCCACATACTCGTATTCGCTGCCGGAGTTCGTACCCGCGTGGTACAGGGCGTCTGACAGCTGCCGGTAGTCGCCGATCGTCATCTTCTTCGGGGTGCCGTCCGGCAGGACGAAGTCGACCTTGTTGATGTCCTGGGGGTTGGCGTCCTTCACCCAGATGAACGGGGACCGGTCACGGTCCTTGGTCTTCGCCAGCAGGACGCCGGAGTCGGGCGTGAAGGAGTCCGTGCCCATCCGGTCGACGACCTCGATGGTGTAGTTGTCGTAGCCGCCGCCGTCGCAGAGCGGGTCGGTGCCGGTGTCGCAGGCCGGGCTCTTGTCGCCGCCCTGGCCCAGCTTCAGGTTGATGCCCGCGAGGCCGCCCTTGCCCGGCTCAGTGGAACGGGCCGTGACCTTGGCGACGACCATGCCGGACGAGGCGAGCGCGTCCCGGCTGAGCTGCAGCACCTTGGCCGGGTCCACCATGCCGAGCTTCATCTTGTTGCGGAGCATGTGCTGCGCGCCCATGGACGCGCCGCTCGTCGCGGGGATCGTCCACCGGGTGTGCGGGCCGCCGGGCCCGTTGAACGAGCCGCGGCTGAGCATGTCCCACGGGCCGCTGTAGGCGCGGCGCGGCGGGACGCCGTACGGGTTGTTGTAGTTGTCACCGATGCCCAGGATGTGGCTGAACTCGTGGGCGAAGACCGCCATGCCGGAGCTTTCCGCCTGGGTGGAGCTGCCGGGCTCGGCGTTCGGCCAGATCGTGGACCCCGCCTGCCAGGACGTCCACTCGACGTAGCGGGTCTTCACCCAGTTCGGCAGGTTCGGGTCACCGGGCCCCCACGCGCTCGGCACCTTCTCCTTCGTGTCGAACTTCATCTCGCCGAACTCCTGCCAGGTGGACGACTCGTCCTGCCCGGCGCTGAGGAAGAACACGAAGTCGAACTTCTTGGCCGTCGCCTCGCCGACGTCGGCGACCCACGCGGCCCGCGCGTCCTTGCGCAGGTCGCGGCCGCAGGTGTCGCCCGCGGGGCAGCCCGCCCCGTCCTGTGGCCAGCCGAGGCCGTACTCGTGGTCCTTGCCGGGCATCCGGTACGCGCCGAACGCGGTGAGGTCCACTCCGTACCGGCCGCCGGAATCCTCCATCCAGTACTCGTGCAGCGTGTGGCCGTGGTTCAGCTTCTGCGGCCGGTTGAGGAAGTCCTGGTAGAACTTCGCGACCCGCTCGCGCGGCACGTCGCCGGCCACGGTCGGGTTGCCGAAGATCGACGAGTTCTTCGGCTGCGTCACCTCGAACGGCTGGTTCGGGTAGTCCACCAGCACGACGGCGCCGTTGAAGTTCTTCACCGACCCCTTGCGGTACGGGTCGGCCCACGACGTTCCCGGGACGTTCTTGTAGTCGCCCCACGTCATCGTGTCGGGAAGCTCGTAGTTCTGCGGGTCGATGGGGCGCGGGGCGCCCGCCGCGAACGCGCGGGCGGACGGCTGCCCGCGCTGCCACGGCTGGGTCTGCGGCCAGTGCCGCATCTGCCAGGGGTTCGCGGTCGGTTTCGGGATCGGCGGTCTCGGCTGTGCGGCGGCCGGCACGGCCCCGAGTCCCACGATGAGCCCCATTGCCGCCGCGGGAACCAGCAGCGTCTTCTTGGCGCGCATGTCTCCCCTACCTCTCCGGTGGGTTGCTGAGAAGTAGGTAAGAACAGGAGATTGCTCCCGGCTAGGGCCGACTTAGCCGATCTTGCGCTGAATGTCCTGGCATCTCGCGCGGCGCGCGCAGGTCACAGCGGCAACTCGCGCCCGGCGACGACGATGCCGTCCTCGTCGCTGTAGAGCCAGTCGCCGGGGCGGAACTCCACGCCGCCGAACGACACCGGGACGTCCACCTCGCCGGCGCCGTCCTTGGCGCTCTTGCGCGGGTTGGCGCCGAGCGCCCGCACACCGAGGTCCAGCCCGCGCAGCGCCGCCACGTCCCGGACCGCACCGTTGATCACGACGCCGGCCCAGCCGTTCGCCACCGCCGCCGCCGCGATCATGTCGCCCAGCAGCGCGGACGCCAGCGAACCGGCGCCGTCCACGACCAGCACCCGGCCCGCGCCGGGCGTGTTGAGCAGCTTTTTCACCAGGCCGTTGTCACGGTGGCAGCGCACGGTCGAGACCGGGCCGGCGAACGACGCCCGCGCCCCGTACCGGCGGAACTGCGTCTCGCAGCTGCGCAGTTCGTCCCCGAAGTCGTCGATGAGGTCAGCGGTCGCGAAGTCCATGGACGGGAGCCTACCGATCGGTAACAGGTTGGCCCGAAGGCGCGTCGGTCGGACGCCCGATCAGCCGGGACAGCACGATCGCCGTCTTCGTCGCGGTGATGTTGTTCTCCCGGCGCAGCCGTTCGAGGGCCTGCTCCAGGTGCTGGATGTCACGGGCCCGCACATGGACCAGCGCGCTCGCGTCGCCGCTGATCGTGTACGCCGCGACGACCTCCGGATGGCCGCGGACACTCGAGTAGATCTCCTCCGGGGACGTCGCACCCGTGCAGAAGATCTCGATGAACGCCTCGGTCGTCCAGCCGAGCGCCGCCGGGTCGACGACCGCCGCGAAGCCGGTGATGACGCCGTCCGACCGCAGCCGGTCGACCCGCCGTTTCACCGCCGGGGCCGACAGCCCGACCTTCGCCCCGATCTGCGCGTACGAAGCGCGGCCGTCCTCCAGGAGGCGCGCAACGATGTGACGGTCGAGCTCGTCAAGACGCAACGAACAGCACCCTCTAAGTCGGTTTTCGTCATTGGTCGCCGGTCAATTCCGAACATACGCTGGGAGGCGGACCGGCGGCCACCTGACCCGCCCGGCCTCCTCTCCCGGCACCGGGGCCCCACCCCGGTGCCCCAGCCATGCCCCCGGCCCATCCGGCCGGGCCGAGCCGCGAAGGAGCGTCGTGACGCCGACCGACCAGCTGCGAGCCATGTCCGAGGAGCACAGCGCGCACAACTACCACCCCCTTCCCATCGTGGTCGCCGAGGCGGACGGGGTGTGGCTGACCGACGTCGAGGGCCGCCGCTACCTCGACATGCTGGCCGCCTACTCCGCGGTCAACTTCGGGCACCGCAACCCGCGCCTCACCGCGGCCGTCAAGCGGCAGCTCGACCGCGTCACGCTGGTCAGCCGGGCCTTCGACCACGACCAGTTCGGCCCGTTCGTGTCCGAGCTGGCCGAGCTGTGCGGCAAGGACATGGTGCTGCCGATGAACAGCGGCGCCGAGGCCGTCGAGACCGCGCTGAAGACCGCCCGCAAGTGGGGCTACGAGGTCAAGGGCGTCCCGGCCGGGCAGGCGAACATCATCACGTTCGAGGGCAACTTCCACGGCCGCACCACCACGATCATCAGCTTCTCCACCGACCCGGACGCCCACGACTCCTACGGCCCCTACACGCCGGGCTTCCGGACCGTCCCGTACGGGGACGCCGAGGCGCTCAAGGCCGCGATGGACGACGCCACCGTCGGCGTGCTGATCGAGCCGATCCAGGGCGAGGCCGGCGTGAACGTCCCGCCGAGCGGGTTCCTGCGCGCGGTGCGGGAGCTGTGCACCGCCCGCGGCGCGCTGATGATCGCGGACGAGATCCAGTCGGGCCTCGGCCGCACCGGCACGACGTTCGCCGTCGAGCACGAGGGCGTCGTCCCCGACATCTACATCCTCGGCAAGGCCCTCGGCGGCGGCATCATGCCGGTCTCCGCCGTCGTCGCCGACCGCGACGTCCTCGGCGTGTTCAAGCCGGGCCAGCACGGCTCGACGTTCGGCGGCAACCCGCTCGCCTGCGCGATCGGCCGCGAGGTCATCGCGATGCTGAAGACCGGCGAGTTCCAGGAGCGCTCCCGGACGCTCGGCGCCCACCTGCACGAGCGGCTCGGTCACCTCCCCGGCGACCTCGTCCGCGAGGTGCGCGGGCGCGGCCTGTGGGCGGGCGTCGAACTGCACGGCAGGGCCCGCCCGGTCAGCGAGCGCCTCATGGGCCTCGGCGTCCTCGCCAAGGAGACCCACGAGACCACCCTCCGCCTCGCGCCCCCGCTCGTCATCGAGCAGGACGACCTGGACTGGGCCCTCGACCAGCTGGAGATCGCCCTCAAGGGCTGAACCCACCGCATCGCTCCGGCCCCCTGAACCGAAACGTCGCCGGTCAACGGCGCCCGGCGGCGTTTCCTCCTTCACCGCAGCCCCGAGGATCATCAAAGACTTGGCCGGGGCCCGCACGGCGCGGTGGCGCGGCGTGCCCGCGGGGGCAGTGTGGCGGGCATGCTGCGGAACAAGGGCCGACGCCGGGTGGCCATCGGGTGCGGCGGGCTGGCACTGGGCCTCATGGTGCTGCTCGCGAGCGGGTTCTACCTGCTCCAGCGCGCGTACAACGGGGAGGTCAGGCGGGTCGCCGGAGCGCTGCCCACCGCGCCGGGCCGGCCGTCCTCCACCGGACGCGGTGAGAACTGGCTGCTGATCGGCTCCGACCGGCGCGCCGACATCCCCTCGATGGGCGCCCGGGCCGACACGATCATGCTGGTGCACCTGTCCGGGCGCGGCGACCGGGTCTCGTTGATCTCGATCCCGCGGGACGGCTGGGTGCCCGTCCCCGGGCACGGCACCACGAAGATCAACGCGGCGTTCGCCTACGGCGGGCCGCCGCTGCTGATCCGTACCGTGGAGCAGCTCACGCACGTCCGCGTCGACCACTACGCCGCGCTCGACTTCGGCGGGTTCGTGAAGATGACGGACACGCTCGGCGGCGTGGACGTCACCATCACCAAGCGGACCCACGACCCGATGCACAACCGCACGTGGGAGGCGGGGCGCCGGCATCTGAACGGCGCCGAGGCCCTCGATTTCGTCCGGCAGCGGTGGAACCTGCCGAGCGGCGACCTCGACCGGATCAAGCGGCAGCAGGCGTTCCTGCACGCGCTCGCGGACAAGGCGATGGACACCCGCAATCCGATCAGGATCGACCGGTTCGTCCGGGCCGTGACCGGTTCGGTGACCGTGGACGACTCGGTGACCGCCGGGACGCTGCGCAGGCTGGCGCGCCGGCTGCTCAAGACGTCCCTGACGGAGTACCTGACCGTCCCCGTCGCGGGGACGGCCGAGCGGGACCGCCAGAGTGTCGTACTCCTGGACGAGGATGGAATGCGGACGCTGTTCACCACCGTCCGGCAGGACCGGGTGGGCGACTACGTGGCCCGCAACGGCGCCGCCAACTCGGTGGACGCCGTGCGCTGACCCCGTCCCACCTGCACGGAAATGCCGGACATGAAGAAAGATGACAGCAGCCGTCCACATGGATTAGTCTAAGTGGACTAACCAGAATCGACCATAGGCCGCCGTCATGTCCCGACCCATCACACCGCTCGCGCTGACCGTGCTGCGGATGCTGTGCGACCGCCCCATGCACCCGTACGAGATGCAGCAGCGCATCCGCGACTGCGCCTACGACCAGGCCGTCAAGATCACGCACGGGTCGCTGTACCACTCGGTGGAGCGGCTCGCCGCGTGCGGGCTGATCGAACCGCTGGAGACGAGCCGCGAGGGCCGCCGGCCCGAGCGCACCATCTACGCGGTGACCAGCGCCGGACGGGACGCCGCGCAGCTCCGGCTCGCCGAACTGCTGCGCAACCCCACCGAAGAGTTCCCGCTGTTCGGCACCGGGCTGGCGTTCATCAACCTGCTCCCCGAGGGCGAGGTCGCCCGGCTGCTGCGCTACCGCACGGTCGTGCTGGAGTCCGCGCTCGCCGCGCACCAGACCGCACACGACGCACTTCGCAAGCAGGGCCTCAAACGCTACAAGCTGATCGACCAGGAATGGCTGATCGCGCGGGTGCGCGGCGAACTGGACTTCGTCCGGGGCCTGACCGACGACCTCGACTCCGGCCGCCTCACCTGGAAGGACGACGAGGTGCAGTTCCTCTGCCATCCGCGACCGCGGCCACCACGCCATGACGACAAGGGGGCAACATGAGCAAATGGCGCGGCAATCCCTGGGCGATCCTGCTCACGCTCTCCCTCGGATTCTTCATGACCCTGCTCGACCTCACGATCGTGAACATCGCGATCCCGAGCATGATCGACAAACTGGACGCCTCGCTCGACCAGGTGCTGTGGGTCGTCAACGCCTACATCCTGGTGCTGGCCGTCCTGCTCATCACCGCCGGCCGGCTCGGTGACCTGTGGGGCAAGAAGAACCTGTTCATCACCGGGGTGGCACTGTTCACGCTGTCCAGCCTGGTGTGCGGCATCGCCCAGGACCCGACGCAGCTGATCGCCGCCCGCGCGGTGCAGGGGCTCGGCGCGGCGCTGCTGATGCCGCAGACCATGTCGATGATCATCAGCGTGTTCCCGGCGGAGCGGCGCGGTGCCGCGCTCGGCGTGTGGGGCGCGGTCGCCGGGGTGTCCACCATCGCCGGCCCGACGATCGGCGGGCTGCTCGTCACCAGCCTCAGCTGGCGGTGGATCTTCTTCGTGAACCTGCCGATCGGCATCCTGGTGCTGGCCATGGCCGTGCCGATCCTGCCCGGCCACACCCGCACCGTCCGGCACCGGTTCGACGTCGCCGGCGTCCTGCTGGCGTCCGCCGCCCTGTTCTGCGTCACGTTCGCGCTCACCGAGGGCCAGAAGTACGAGTGGAACGAGGGGATCTGGGGGCTGATCGCCGCCGGGCTCGCACTGTTCGTGGTCTTCGTCCTCCAGCAGCGCACCCGCCAGGACGGTGAGCCGCTCGTCCCGTTCTCGCTGTTCAAAGACCGCAACTTCACCGTCCTGAACTTCGTCGGCGCGGCCGTCTCGGTCGGCATGATCGGCATGTTCCTGCCGATGACGATCTACCTGCAGTCGGTGCTGGGCTTCAGCGCCCTCAAGGCGGGCCTCGTCATGGCGCCGTCCTCGGTCGTGTCGATGTTCCTCGCGCCCGTCGCGGGACGGCTGTCCGACCGCATCGGCGGCAAGTTCATCCTGATGACCGGCCTCGTCCTCTACGCCGCCGGCATGGGGTGGATCGTCGCCATCGCCGAGGTCGGGACGGACTGGACCGCGTTCATCGGCCCGCTCGTCGTGGCCGGCCTCGGCATCGGCGGGGTGTTCGCGCCGATGGCCACCGAGGCGACCCGGAATGTTCCGCCGCGGCTCGCGGGCGCCGCGTCCGGCGTCAACAACATGATCCGGCAGGTCGGGTCGGTGCTCGGCAGCGCGGCGGTCGGCGCCACGCTGCAGAACCGGCTCGCGTCCGCGCTGCGGGACGAGGCGACGGCCCGCTCCACCGCGCTCCCGGCGGACATGCGTCCCGGCTTCGTCCAGGGGTTCGCGGACGCGGCCAAGGGCGGCCTGGAGGTCGGCGCGGGCCAGAGCGGCGCGAGGCAGCAGCTTCCGCCCGGTGTCCCGCCCGCCATCGCGCACCGCGTCAACGAACTGGCCGGGCAGGTGTTCTCGCACGGCTTCGTGCACGCGATGAAGCCGACGATGTGGCTGCCGATCGGCGTCATCCTCCTCGGCGCCGTCGCCTGCCTGACCCTCAAGGGCCACCGGGCGAACACCGCGCTCAGCGTCGAGCCCGAACCCGCACCGGTGGCGCCCTGACCTGGCCGCCGGCCCGGGGGCTCCCCCGGGCCGGTGCCGCTACCTGCGGGTACGCGCCGCCTTCCCGAGCAGCCACTCGCCCGGCGGGCGGGCCGGCGGCACCATCATGATCCCGGCCACCGCGGCGAGCATGCCGCCGATGATGAACAGGTAGCCGGCCGTGGTCGCGGGGACGACGAGATCGCCCTCACCGCGGCGCATCGACATCACGAACACCACGATTCCCCACGTCACCGCCGGGACCGTCGCACCGAGCCGGCCGCCCATGCCGAGACCGGACAGGCGGGCAATCAGGAAGACCAGCGCGACCAGGACGATCGCCGCGACCGGGACGGAGCCGACCGTCCAGTCCTGGGCGAACGAGCCGACCAGGCCGAACACCCCGCCGAGCAGGCCGAGGGCCGCGTAGGCGGCGCCGGACACGAACGCGTCCAGCGGCCGCTCGCCGTCCGCCCGGTCCAGGCCGGACCCGCCGCCGTCGCCGCCCGCCGGGCGGCCGTCCTTGGCGAGGCTGACCCGCGCCTCGTCGTCGTCCTTATGCACGGACGTCAGGGTACCGGGGCACGGGCGTCCCCTTTGTTGATCAGTCCGTGAGACCGGCGAACAGGTCGCGTTCGCGGCGCCCGGCGCCGATCGGGCCCGGCTCACCGGCCTGCAGGATGAAGTACTCGGTGCCGAACGCCTGCTGCCCCAGGTTGTTCGACAGCGCGAAGAACGGGCCGACCCGCTCGGGCGCGACGACGATCTGGGTACGGTGCGCGCGCAGGGCCGCGAGCTTGGCGGGCAGCTGGGCGCGGGCGTCGACGACCGTGGTGACCTGCCCGTCCGGGACGCCGGAGCCCAGTTCGTCCAGCCCGGCGACGCGGGCGAACGGCAGCTTCGCCTCGCGCATCACCGCGATCGCCCGCGCGAGGACGGTCCGGGGCGTGGCGTAGGCGTAGAACTTGGCGGCCCGCCACGGCGGCGCGCCGTCCTCGTAGGACGGGTCGGCGGCCAGCTCGAACGCCCGCCGCGCCACCCGGTGCGCCTGGATGTGGTCGGGATGGCCGTAGTTGCCGCGCTCGTCGTAGGTGACGATCACCTGCGGCCGGACCTCCCGGATCACCGCGACGAGATCCCGCGCGGCCGTGTCGACGTCCGCCCGCCAGAAGCAGCGCGGGTCGTCGTTGGTGGGGGCGCCCATCATGCCGGAGTCGCGCCAGCGTCCCACGCCGCCGAGGAAGCGGTGGTCGCGCACGCCGAGCGCCTCGCAGGCCGCCGCGAGCTCCCCGATCCGGTACTCGCCGAGGCGGTCCTCCTTGTCGGACGCCAGGTGGCGCAGTTCCTCGGGGATGACCTCGCCCTCCTCGCCCAGCGTGCAGGTGACGAGACAGACGTGGGCGCCCTCGGCGGCGTACTTGGCCATGGTCGCCCCGGTCCCGATGGACTCGTCGTCCGGATGGGCGTGGACGAACAGGATCCGCGGCTCCTTCATAGTCAACGAGCCTACTCAGGGCACGGCACCGCGGTGATGGCCGCCCTGCCCCACGCGCCCCGCAAGCCCGGCGGGCGGGCTTCAGCCGGTCCCGCCGCCGGTACCGCCGCCAGTACCGCCTCCGGTACCACCACCGGTGCCACCGCCGGTACCGCCCCCGGTACCGCCACCGCCGGTGCCGCCACCGCCGTCACCGCCTCCGGTGCCGGTGGACGGCGGCGTGGTCGTCGGTGCGCTGCTGGTCGGCGGCGTGGTGGTCGGCTCCCGCGAGGTCGGCGGCGTGGTGGTCGGCTCCCGCGTCGCCGGCGTGGTGTACCGGCGCGTCCGGGTGGGGGTCGGCGCCGGCTCGTCGGGCTCCTCGGTCGTCGGGGTCTCCGACACCGTGCCGGAGTCGGAGACCGCCGGCGTGGCGGGCCCGGCCGGCGGGTCGTCGTTCCGGGTCGCCATGAACAGGCCGACGACCAGCGCCAGGGCGGCGATCGCCGCGACGGCCGCGAGGATCGGCCACCTGGACTTGTGCTCGGGCTCCCAGCCGTCGCGGCGGCCCCGGTCGGCGCCGTACGGAGGAGGCGCGGGCGGCAGCGTCCCGGTGTAGTCGGCCGGCGAGACACGGCGCGTCCCGCCGCCGGGACCACCGGGGGCGCCGGGCTGGGTCGCGCCCGCCATCATCCCGGCCGCGGCGAGGCCGCCGGCGGCGAGCGTCGAGCCCTCCGCGAGCATGGTGTCGGCCTGCGCCGAGTCCTCCATCCGGGTCTGCCCGGCCCCGCCCGGCCCGCTGCCGATCAGCGCCATCATGAGCTGCTGCGCGGTCGGTCGCCGCTCCGGCTCCTTGACCAGGCACGCGGCGACCAGCCGGTGCAGGTCGGCGGGGACGCCGTCCAGGGCGGGCGGCTCGTGCATCACCCGGTTGATCACCGCGACGACGGTGTCGTCGCCGAACGGCGGGCGGCCGGTCGCGGCGAACACCATCGTGGTGGCCCACGCCCACACGTCCACGGCCTCGGTGAGGGTCGCCCCCGCCACCTGCTCGGGCGCCATGTAGGACGGCGTGCCGATCGCCTTGGTCGCGTTCGTCTGCCCGGTGTCAAGGGCCCGCGCGATACCGAAGTCGATGACCCGCGGCCCGTCCGGCGCCATGATGACGTTGTGCGGCTTGAAGTCGCGGTGCACGATCCCGGCCTGGTGGATCGCGACGAGCGCGGTCGCGGTGCCGATCGCGAGCCGGTCGAGCGCCGCCCCGCCGATCGGGCCGCTCTCGGTGACCTGCTTGTACAGCGACGGGCCCGGCACGTACTCGCTGGCGATGTACGGCTGGTCGCCCGCGACGTCGGCCTCCAGGACCTGCGCGGTGCAGAACCGCGCCACCTGCTTGGCGGCCTGCGCCTCCCGGACGAACCGGGTGCGCGCCATCGTGTCCCCGGCCAGGTCGGCGCGGAGCAGCTTGATCGCGGCCCGGTTCCCAGAGGCGTCCACGCCGGCGTAGACGACGCCCTGGCCGCCCTCACCGAGTCGTTCGACGATCTCGTACGAGCCAAGCCGCCGGGGATCTCCCGACTGCAGCTCCGGCATTGACCACTCCTCAGCCCGCGACAGGAAAAGTGTTGGGGAAGCTTTGAGCTTACGCGAGCGCGGACCCGGGCACGGGACATTCCCGGCCACCACGCGACGACCCGTGATCATAAGGGGCGGGAGAGCGCCGCGGGCCGTACTTCCCCGTCATCCTGGCAGACTCGGTTGTCATGAGCATCAGCTATCCGCGGCAGAGCGCCCGCACCCGACGGTTCACCCTCGGGGAACCCCGTGCATTCCAGATCGCGCCGGACGAGTCGCGCGTCGTCTTCCTGCGTACCAGGGCGGGCGACGACCCTGTGACCTGCCTGTGGACGCTGGACACCGCGACCGGCGAGGAGCGGTGCGTCGCCGACCCGGCGACGCTGGACGTCCCGGGCGAGGAGGACCTGCCCGCCGAAGAGCGCGCCCGGCGCGAGCGGGCCCGCGAGCAGGCGGGCGGCATCGTCGGGTACGCCACCGACCAGGCCATGGAGCAGGCCGTCTTCACCCTCGCCGGGCGCCTCTACGTCGCCGACCTCAACACCGCACTCGTCCGCGAACTACCCGCGCAGACACCCGTGTTCGACCCGCGTCCCGATCCGGCCGGCAAGCGGATCGCCTACGTATCGGGCCGGACGCTACGCCTCATCGAGATGGACGGCACCGATGACCGCGCGCTCGTCCAGCCGGAGTCCGACCAGATCTCCTACGGCCTCGCCGAATTCGTCGCGGCGGAGGAGATGGGCCGGCTGCGCGGCCACTGGTGGTCACCCGACGGCGGAACGCTGCTCGTCGCCCGGGTGGACGAGACGCCGGTACATCGCTGGCACATCGCCGATCCCGCGAACCCCGAGCGTCCCCCCGCCGAGATCGCCTACCCGGCCGCCGGCACGCCGAACGCGCTGGTGTCGCTGGTGCTGCTCAAGGTGGACGGCCGGCGCGTCGGCATCGGCTGGGACCGCGGCATGTTCCCCTACTTCGTCACGGCCGGCTGGGACCGGCACGGCCTGCTGATCGTCGTCCAGCCGCGCGACCAGCGCTCGCAGCGGGTGCTCAGCGTCGACCCGTCCAACGGCGAGACGTCGCTCGTCCACACCGAGCACGACCCCGTGTGGACGGACATCGTCCCCGGCCTGCCCGCCCGGACGAACGCCGGAGACCTCATCTGGACCTCCGAGGACCCCGACACCGACACCCGCCGGCTCACCGTCGCGGGCAAGCCCGTCACGCCGGGCGGCCTGCAGGTCCGGTCGGTGCTCGGAGCGGACGGCGAGTCGATCCTGTTCACCGCCTCGGAGGAGCCGACCGAGGTGCACCTGTACTCCTACGAGGCGGGCGAGGTGACGCGGCTGACCGAGGGGCAGGGCGTCTTCGGCGGCCTGCGCTCCGGCGGGGTGACCGTGGTGACGGGCGCGCGGCTCGACCGTCCCGGCACGGAGACCGAGGTGCGCACGCCGTCCGCCGTGCACCCGGTCGCGTCGTTCGCCGAGACCCCGGTGATCACCCCGCGGGTGGAACTGCTGCGCTGCGGGGACCGCGAGATCCGCACCGCCGTGGTGCTGCCCACCGGGTGGGAGCCCGGCCAGGGGCGCCTGCCCGTCCTCATGGACCCCTATGGCGGGCCGCACGCCCAGCGCGTCCTCGCCGTCCACCGCATGTACTGCGAGCCGCAGTGGCTCGCCGACCAGGGGTTCGCCGTCGTGATCGCGGACGGCCGCGGCACCCCGGGGCGCGGCCCGGCCTGGGACCGCGCCGTCCGCGGCGACTTCGTCGGCCCCGTGCTGGAAGACCAGATCACCGCGCTGGTCGAGGCGGCGCGCCGGCATCCGGACGCGCTCGACCTCGACCGCGTCGGCATCCGCGGCTGGTCGTTCGGCGGCTGGCTCTCGGCCCTCGCCGTCCTGCAGCGCCCGGATGTGTTCCATGTGGGCATCGCCGGCGCCCCCGTCACCGACTGGCACCTGTACGACACCCACTACACCGAGCGCTACCTGGGCCACCCCGACGAGGAGCCGGAGAGCTACGCCGCCAACTCCCTCACCGGGATGGCCGGCGAGCTGAAGCGGCCCCTCATGATCATCCACGGGCTGGCGGACGACAACGTGGTGGCCGCCCACACCCTGCGGCTGTCGTCGGCGCTGCTGGCCGCCGGCCGCCCGCACACCGTCCTGCCCCTCTCGGGCGTCA
Organism: Actinomadura formosensis NBRC 14204; assembly: GCF_001552155.1. Taxonomy (GTDB): domain Bacteria; phylum Actinomycetota; class Actinomycetes; order Streptosporangiales; family Streptosporangiaceae; genus Spirillospora; species Spirillospora formosensis. Next base: position 53,430 of record NZ_BCQQ01000024.1, read on the forward strand.
CCCACATGACCCCACAGGAGGTCGTCGCGGAGAACCTCCTCCACATCCAGGTCGACTACCTGAAGTCCGCCCTGTCCGGGTGACCGCCGTGCCAGGACGCCCAGAGGGCGGCGTAAGGGCCGTTAGCGGCCATCAGCTCGTCGTGGGTGCCTAGTTCGGTGATGCGGCCGTCCTCCACCACCGCCACACGGTCGGCGTCGTGGGCGGTGTGGAGGCGGTGCGCGATCGCCACGACGGTCCGGCCGTCGAGGACGGCGGCGAGCGAGCGTTCGAGGCGGCGCGCGGCGCGCGGGTCGAGCAGCGACGTCGCCTCGTCAAGGACGAGCGTGTGCGGGTCGGCGAGGACGAGCCGGGCCAGCGCGAGCTGCTGCGCCTGGGCGGGCGACAGCGTCGCGCCGCCGGAGCCGACGACGGTGTCCAGGTCCGGCCCGTCCCAGTCGACGGCCGTGAGGACCCGGCGGATCTCGCCGTCGGACGCGTCCTGGCGGGCCATCACGAGGTTCTCGCGGAGCGAGCCGCGGAACACGTGCTGCTCCTGGGTGACCAGCGCGACCTCGCGGCGCAGGTCGTCCAGGGGCAGCTCGACCAGCGGGACGCCGCCGACGGTGACCGCGCCGGAGCGGGGGCCGTCGACGCCGGCGAGCAGGCGGCCGAGCGTCGACTTGCCCGCGCCGCTCGGGCCGACCATCGCGAGGCGTTCGCCGGGGCGCAGGTCGAGGTCCACGCCGTGCAGGACGTCCCGCCCGGGACGGTAGGAGTAGCGGACGTCCCGCGCCGTGAGCCGTTCCCCGGCCGGGCGGCCGCCGTTCGGCGTCCGGTCGGGCGGGACGTCGCCGACGCCGAGCAGCCGGGCCAGCGACGCGCCGCCGAGCTGCAGCTCGTCCAGCCACGACAGGAGCGTGTCGACCGGCTCGATGAGCTGCTGCACGTACAGGGTCGCGGCGGTCACCTGCGCGAGCGTCGCCATGCCGTTGATGTAGAGGAGCCCGCCGACCAGCAGCGTCGACACGACGGGCAGCACGAAACCCATCTCGGCCACGGGGAACAGGACCGTGCGCAGCCGCAGCGTGTACCGCTCCACCTTGTAGGAGGCCGCGATGTCGGCGTCGCCGCGCCGGTGCCGGCGGTCGGCGAGGCCGAGCGCCTCGGCGGTCCGGGCGCCCTGGACGGTCTCGGTCAGCCCGTCGGCGATGCGCGCCCACGCCGCGTGCTCGCCCAGGTAGCCGCCGCGCGCGCGGGGCAGGTACCAGCGCATCACCGCCACCAGCATCGGGACGGCGACCAGCGCGGGCAGCGCGACGAGCGGCCCGTTGAGCAGCAGCGCGCCGACCGTGAGCCCGCCGACGACGCTCGCGACGAGGGTCTCCGGCATCGCGTACCGGACGGAGGTGCCCAGCGTGTCCACGTCGCGGGACGCGCGGCTGACGAGGTCGCCGGTGCCCGCGCGCTCGACCGTGGACAGCGGCAGCGCCAGCACCCGGTCGACGAACTCCTCGCGCAGCTCGGCCAGGACCCGCTCGCCCAGCTTCGCGGACGCGAGGTAGGCGTACCGGATCAGCACGCCCTGGGCGATGACGAACGCGGCGATGGCGAGGCCGGTGGTGTCGATGTCGGCGCGGCCGTCGCGGACGTCCTCGACGAGGGCGCCGAGCAGCCGCGGCGTCACCAGGCCGGTCACGGCGGCCAGCGCGTGCAGGGCCAGCACCCCGGCGAGGGCGCGGGGGTGCCGCAGCACGAGCCGCCGCGCGTACGCCCGCACCTGCGCGGGGCCGGCGACCGGGAGGGTCTCGGCGCTCACATGCCCGCCCTTTCTGCGGCCTCTCCTCTGGTGACGGTGGCCGCGTAGCGCGGCTCGGTCTCCAGGAGGTCGCGGTGGGTTCCTTCTGCGATGACCTGCCCGTCCTGGACGAAGGCCACGTGGTCGGCGCGGTCCAGCATCAGCGGGCTCGTTGTGCAGACCACGGTGGTGCGGCCCACGCGCGCTTGGCCGAGCCTGGCGGCGATACGTGCCTCGGTGTGCGCGTCCACCGCGCTGGTCGGCTCCACCAGGATGAGGACGTCGGGGTCGTATACGAGCGCCCGTGCAAGGCGAAGGCGCTGTTGCTGGCCGCCGGAGAACTCTCGTCCGGCCTCGGCTACATGCGCGTCCAGTCCGACCGAGGCGACGACGTCCTCGGCACAGGCGGCATGGATCGCGGCCCTCAGCGCCGCTTCGTCGCCGTCCGGTGCCAGGGATTCGTGCAGCGGCCCCGAGAACAGGCGGTCCTCGTTGACGGCGACCAGAATCCGTTTCCGGACGTCCGCGACCTCGTACAGCGGGACGCCGCCGAAGTCGACCTCGCCGCCGGTGTACCGGCCGAGCCGGTCGGCGATCACCTGCGCGTCGCGCGGGTCGGCCGCCGCGAGCGCGGTCACCCGGCCCGGCCGCACGACCAGCCCGGATGCGATGTCGACCAGCTCGGAGTCCGCCGCGGGACGGGCCGTCCCGGTGCCCGGCAGCTCGGGGTCGAGCCGCAGCAGCGCGGTCACCCGGCCCGCCGCGACCATCCCCTTGGTGATCTTCCCGGCGGCCTCGCCGAGCGTCTTCAGCGGCACGATCAGGAACACCGCGTAGCCGTAGAACGCGACCAGCTCACCGACGCCGATCTCCCCCCTGACCGCGAACCGGGCACCGGCCCAGGTCACCAGCGCGATCAGCAGGCCGGGCAGCAGCACCTCGGCGCCGTTCATCCGGGTCTCGGCCCGCGCGGCCGCCACCCCGGCGGCGCGCACCCGCCGCGACTCGGCGCGGTAGCGGCCGGAGAACAGCCGCTCGCCGCCGATGCCGCGCAGTACCCGCAGGCCCGCGACGAGGTCGGTGGCGTGGGTGTTCAGCTCGCCGACCAGCTCGCGGTGCGCCAGCTCGCGGTCGCGGTAGGGGCGCAGCAGCGGCGCCGCGATCGCCAGGATCAGCGGGACGCCGACCAGCACGATCAGGCCGAGCGGCGGCGACGTGCTCAGCAGCATCGCGGCCACGACGACGATCGCGACGACGGCGCCCGACGCACGCGACACGATGTCCAGCGAGTCGCCGATGTGCGACACGTCCGACAGGCCGATGCTGACCACCTCGCCCGCGCTCAGCCGTTTCGGCAGCGTCGCGCCGAGCCGGGTGGCCTGCCGGGTGACGAGCTGGACCGTCCGGTAGGCCGCCGCGAGCCAGTTGTACACGGCGAACCGGTGCCGGACGGCGCCGGTGGCGGCCTGGACGACGCCGAGGCCGAACAGGACGGCGGACCAGGTCACGAGGGCGCGCTCGTCCCGCGCCGCGACGCCGTCGCCGATGGCGCGGCCGATCGCGGCGGGCATCAGTGCCTGGCTGAGCATCCAGACCACGCCGAAGAGCGCGCCGGCGGTGATGCTGCGCCACTGGAGGCGCAGCAGCCACAGCAGGTAGCGGGCGGGAGCTCGGCGATCGGCGCCGGAGTCGCGCCGGGAGCCGCGGGGGGACCTCCCCCCTCGAACAGCGTGGTCGGGTCTGCCAGGATCTTTCTCCGGCAACGACTTCACGGGACGAAAGGTTATGCAGCGAGACGCTCGGTTCTCGACTGGTTTTTCACCAGCTCGGACGCGTTTCGGGCAGACCGGAAAACGCGATCAGGGCGCGCGCCGGGGATGCGCCGAGATGGGACGACACGCTAAGGTCTGGAACGTACGGAGCGACGCTTCCCCCGCTCCTTGAGCCGGGACCCTGGCGGCTAGGCCGATGCCGCTGCCCCGGCGCAGCCGCTCGCACCTTCCCGCAGCCGCGGGAACAAGTGGTGTGCTACCGCCGTTGCCAGTGCCGTCAGCCCGACTTCCGGAAGCCCTGTGAGCACGATCAGCCATCAGACGCACCATTTCACGCCGGGGACCGAGGACAGGATCGATCTGCTCCTCATCGACGACGACCCCTCCGACGTCCTCATGGTCGAGAAGATGCTCGCCGAAAGCGGCCTGGACGTCGGGATCACCGTCGCGGGCGACCTCGTCGCCGCCCGGCGGACCCTGACGCGCCGCACCCAGTGCATCATCGTGGACCTCTCCACCCCCGGCATCGACCGGCTGGAGGGGCTCCGCCAGGTACTCGCGCTGTCCGGGCCCGCCGCCGTCGTCGTCCTGACCGGCCTGGACGACGCCTACCTCGGCGTTCAGGCGGTCGCCGCCGGCGCCGAGGACTACCTGGTCAAGCAGGAGGTCGACGGGCCGCTGCTGGCCCGCGCCATCCGCTACGCCATCGAGCGCAAGCGCTCGGAGGAGACCGGGCGGCGGCTCGTCGAGGCGCGCATCCTCGGGCGCGAGAACGCCCGGCTGGAGCGCGGGCTGCTGCCCGTCCCGCTGATCGACGACCCGTCGCTGCGGCACCACACCCGCTACCGGCCCGGCCGGCGGCGCGCGCTGCTCGGCGGCGACTTCTACGACACCGTGCAGACCAAGGGCGGCGCCGTCCACCTGATGATCGGGGACGTGTGCGGGCACGGCCCGGACGAGGCGGCCCTCGGCGTCCAGCTCCGGATGGCGTGGCGGACGCTCGTGCTCGCCGGGCACACCGGCGAGCAGCTGCTCGGCACCCTCGACACCGTCCTCGGGCACGAGCGGCGCAGCGAGGAGATCTTCACCACGCTCTGCATGATCACGATCGCGCCGTCCCGGCGGACCGCCCGGATGCATCTCGCCGGGCATCCCGCGCCGCTGCTGTTCCGCGGCACCCCCGGGCAGGAGGGCGAGGTCGCGGCGCTGCCCGAGTACGCGCACGGCCCGGCGCTCGGCCTGGTGCCCGGCGCCGAGTGGCCGACCACCGAGATCGACCTCGGCGAGTCCTGGGGGCTGATGCTCTACACCGACGGCCTGATCGAGGGGAAGGTCGGCGCGGGCTCCGACCGGCTCGGCACCGACGGGCTCGTCGATCTGGCTCGGAAGGCGCACGACACGGGCGCCACCGGACGCGGCCTCATCGACCGGCTGGTGACCGATGTGGAACGTCTCAACGGGGACGCCCTGACCGATGACCTGGCCGTCCTGCTGCTGTCACGGCAGCACGGCGTGGTGCCCGTGAGGCACTGACCACAACTTCCTGACTTTCGTCAACGTTTTCTCGATCACTCTCCCGGAGAGTTCCCGAACACTCTGTGAGGTCACTCACCCGACGGAACGTTACAAAACGGCCACAACAGCCGTTCTGCGTGCATTCATAGCCTGCGGCTATCGCCACCAGTGCGCTGATGACTTGGAACTATTCTCCGATCCGGACATAGCGTGCAGGCCGTGGCTATAGCGATACCTGCGATCTACCGGTCAACCGTCGGCAAGAAGGCCGTCATGGCGGTGACCGGCGGCGTCCTCGTGCTGTTCCTGATCACGCACATGCTCGGGAACCTGAAGATCTTCCTCGGCGCGGACGAGTTCAACCACTACGCGCACTGGCTGCGCACGATCGGTGAGCCCGCGGTACCGCACCGGACCGTCCTGACGCTCCTTGAGGCCGTGCTCGCCGTCTCGGTCGTGCTGCACATGTGGTCGGCGGTGTCGCTCGCCCGCCGCGCCTCCGCCGCGCGCCCGGTCAAGTACCAGTCCAAGAAGAAGTCGCACGCGCAGGGCTATGCCACCCACACGATGCGGTACGGCGGCGTCATCATCGCGGTCTACATCATCTGGCACCTGCTGGACCTCACGTTCTTCGTCGTGAACCCCAAGGGTTCCGACGCCACCCCCTACGAGCGGCTCGTCGCCGACTTCGACCCGTCCCGCTGGTACATCACCATCTGGTACATCGTCGCCGTCCTCCTCGTCGGCCTGCACCTCAACCACGGCATCTGGAGCGCGTTCCAGACGCTCGGGCTGCGCGGCCCGCGCACCCACAACGCCCTGCGGGGCCTCGCCGCGACCCTCGCCGCGCTGATCACGCTCGGCTTCGTCGCCATCCCCGTCTCCATCACGTTCGGATGGGTGAGCTGACCACCATGACCGACAGCTTCTACAAGTCCGGCGAGCCGATCGCCGACGCCAAGGCGCCCAAGGGCCCCATCGAGGACCGCTGGACGACCCGCAAGTTCGAGGCCAAGCAGGTCAACCCGGCCAACAAGCGCAAGAAGAAGATCATCATCATCGGGACGGGGCTCGCCGGCGGCTCCGCCGGCGCCACCCTCGGCGAGGCCGGCTACCACGTCATCCAGTTCTGCTTCCAGGACTCCCCGCGCCGCGCGCACTCGATCGCCGCGCAGGGCGGCATCAACGCCGCCAAGAACTACCGCAACGACGGCGACAGCGTGTACCGGCTGTTCTACGAGACGGTCAAGGGCGGCGACTTCCGGTCCCGCGAGTCGAACGTGCACCGGCTCGCCGACATCTCCCGGCAGATCATCGACCAGTGCGTCGCGCAGGGCGTCCCGTTCGCCCGCGAGTACGGCGGCCTGCTCGACAACCGCTCGTTCGGCGGGACGCAGGTCTCCCGCACCTTCTACGCCCGCGGGCAGACGGGCCAGCAGCTCCTGCTCGGCGCCTACCAGGCGCTGATGCGGCAGGTCGACGCCGGGAACGTGGAACTGCACCCGCGGCACGAGATGCTCGACCTGATCATGGAGGACGGGCGGGCGCGCGGCGTCGTCGTCCGGAACCTCATCACCGGCGAGATCAAGCACTACACGGCGGACGCGGTCGTGCTGGCGTCCGGCGGCTACGGCAACGTGTACTTCCTGTCCACGAACGCGATGGGCTCGAACGTCACCGCGTCCTGGCGCGCCCACCGGCACGGCGCCCTGTTCGCCAACCCGTGCTACACGCAGATCCACCCGACGTGCATCCCGGTCAGCGGCGACCACCAGTCGAAGCTGACGCTGATGTCGGAGTCGCTGCGCAACGACGGCCGGGTGTGGGTGCCGAAGAAGGCCGGTGACACCCGCAAGCCCTACGACATCCCCGAGGACGAGCGCGACTACTACCTGGAGCGCATCTACCCGTCCTTCGGCAACCTCGTCCCGCGCGACATCGCCTCCCGCGCGGCGAAGAACGTCTGCGACGAGGGACGCGGCGTCGGCCCCGGCGGCCTCGGCGTCTACCTCGACTTCGCGGACGCCATCGCGCGGCTCGGCCGGGACAAGGTCGAGGCCAAGTACGGCAACCTCTTCGAGATGTACGAGCGCATCACCGGCGAGAACCCCTACGACACGCCGATGCGCATCTACCCCGCCGTCCACTACACGATGGGCGGCCTGTGGGTGGACTACGACCTGGAGTCCACCATCCCGGGCCTGTTCGTGATCGGTGAGGCGAACTTCTCCGACCACGGCGCGAACCGGCTCGGCGCGTCCGCGCTGATGCAGGGCCTCGCGGACGGCTACTTCGTCCTGCCGAACACGATCGGCGACTACATCGCCCGCAACAGCCTCCCCCCGGTCGCCGACACGGCGATCACCGAGGCCGAAGACAGGGTGAAGACCCAGATCGACAGGCTGCTGTCGATCGACGGGGACCGTTCCGTCGACTCCTTCCACCGCGAACTCGGCCACATCATGTGGGAGTACTGCGGCATGGAGCGCACCGAGGAGGGGCTGCGCAAGGCGCTGGAGCTCATCCCGGCGCTGCGCGCGGAGTTCTGGACGCGCGTCAAGGTGACCGGCAAGGGCGAGGAGCTGAACCAGCAGCTGGAGAAGGCCGGCCGCGTCGCCGACTTCTTCGAGCTGGCCGAGCTGATGGTCATCGACGCGCTGCACCGCACCGAGTCCTGCGGCGGCCACTTCCGGGCCGAGAGCCAGGACGAGGACGGCGAGGCCCAGCGCGACGACGACAACTTCGGCTACGTCGCCGCCTGGGAATGGGCCGGGGAGGGCGGGCAGCCCGTCCTCCACAAGGAGGCCCTGGACTTCGAATACGTCAAGCCGACTCAGAGGTCGTACAAGTAATCATGAAGCTCACACTGCGCGTCTGGCGCCAGAGCGGCCCCCAGGACAAGGGTGGAATGGTCGAGTACAAGCTCGACGACGTCTCCCCCGACGCATCGTTCCTGGAGATGCTGGACGTCCTCAACGAGAAGCTCATCGCGTCCGGCGAGGAGCCGGTCGCGTTCGACCACGACTGCCGCGAGGGCATCTGCGGCATGTGCTCGCTGGTCATCAACGGCACCCCGCACGGCCCGGAGCGCGCCACCACCACGTGCCAGCTCCATATGCGCAAGTTCCGGGACGGCGAGGTCATCGACGTCGAGCCGTGGCGGGCCAAGGCGTTCCCGGTCGTGAAGGACCTGGTCGTCGACCGCTCGGCATTCGACCGGATCATCCAGTCCGGCGGCTACATCACCGCCCCGACCGGCACCGCCCCCGAGGCGCACTCGACGCCCGTCCCGAAGCCGGACGCCGACCGCGCGTTCGAGGCCGCCGAGTGCATCGGCTGCGGCGCCTGCGTCGCGGCCTGCCCGAACGGCTCCGCGGCCCTGTTCCTGGGCGCCAAGGTCACCCACCTCGGCCTGATGCCGCAGGGGCAGCCGGAACGCTGGGACCGTGTCGTGTCCATGCTGGAGACCCACGACGAGGAGGGCTTCGGCGGCTGCACCAACACCGGTGAGTGCACCGCCGCCTGCCCGAAGGGGATCCCGCTCGACGTCATCGGCCGCCTCAACGGCGACTACCTGAAGGCGACCGCGGGCGGAAAGAAGCGGTAGCCCACCCTCGATCTCGGCCCCGCCCGGCATACCGGGCGGGGCCGTTCTCATGTGACCACCCGATCACTTCCGGTCCGGACCCGATCGGCCTCCCGTACATGGCGGCGAGGTCTCCGCACCGACGCGATCTTGCAATACGATCCTCTCATGCACGTGCAGAAGCAGGTGCATCTGCATCGGCAGATGCACGGTATGCCGGATTCGCCGCCGGCGGTGCACCGGTCGATCCTCTGCGTGGACGTCGCGGGCTTCGGGGGCCGGCTGAACCCGGACCAGCTCATCACCCGGGACGGGCTGTACCGCGCGCTGCGGGAGGCGTTCACCGAGTCCGGCATTCCGCCGGAGTCGTGCTACTGCGAGGACCGCGGTGACGGCGCCCTGATCCTCATCGGCCCCGACGTGCCGAAAGAGCGGCTGGCCGGGCCGTTCCCCACCGCGCTCGCGGCCCTGCTGGAACGGCACAACGAGGAGGCGCCACCGGGCGCGCGCATCAGGGCCCGCGCCGCCATGCACGCCGGTGAGGTCCACTACGACGACCACGGCGTCGCCGGCTGCTCGGTCAACACGGCGTTCCGGCTGCTGGAGGCCGCCCCGCTCAAGGACGCGCTGCGCGCCTCCCCCGGCGTCCTCGCGCTGATCGCGTCCGACTGGTTCTACCAGGAGGTCGTCCGCCAGTGCCGAGGATGCGCCGCGGACTCCTTCCGGGCGGTGGACGTCTCGGTCAAGGAGACCCGGACCCGCGGCTGGATCCGCCTGCTGGAGGCCGCCGGGCAACCGCGGATCTAGGCGCCCACCAGGCTCTCGACGCCCGCGGGGAGGTCTCCGGCCAGGCCCGCCTCCACAAGGAACGTCTGCAGGGTCTCCTGGAAGGCGCGCGCCGCGTGGGTGAGCTCGACATCCTTGCGGTGGGCGAGCGCGATCGTCCGCAGCAGGCCCGGACCGTGGCGGCCCCGGCGTGCCTCCTCATCCGCCAGGACGAGCGGGGTCCCGCGCAGGCCGGGACGTCCGGCAAGGACCATGCTGGGGACGACCGCGATCCCCAGGCCGACCTCGACGAAGCGGAGCACGGCGTCCATCTCGCCGCCCTCCACGGCGAACCTGGGCTCGAACCCGGCCGCCCGGCACGCGCTGATGGTCGCCTCACGCAGGTCGTATCCGGGACGGAACATCACCAGGGGACGGTCCTGCAGATCCTCGATGCGCAGGTACGAACGGCGCGGCATCTGGACGGGCGTGCCGGCCCCCGCCGGGGAGGCCACCACGAGGTGTTCGCGCAGGATCGGGGTCGTGTCCAGGGGCGGGGCACCCTGAAGCGGAAGGATGACCAGGGCCAGGTCCAGCGAACCGCGTGTCAGCTCCCGGACGAGGTCCCGCGAACCTCCCTCCTCGACGAGGAGCTGAATTCCCGGGTAGGCGTCGTGGAAGCGACGCAGAACGTCCGCCAATAGGCCCGCGCATAGGGACGGTGTAGCGCCGAGCCGTACCCGTCCGCGCCTGAGACCGGCCAGCTCTTGCACTTCCAAGCGGGCGGTGTCGACATCGGCCAGGATGCGCTTGGCCAAGGGCAGCAGCGCCTCACCGGCGGGCGTCAGCGTGATGTTGCCGCGCGCACGCCGGAACAGTGAGACGCTCAGCTCGCTCTCCAGCGCGCGGATCTGCTTGGACAGCGACGGCTGCGCCACCCGCAGAAGCTCCGCGGCCTGCGTGAAGTGACGCACCTCCGCGACCGCGACGAAGTAGGCGAGCTGCTGTAGCTGCATCCTGCACAGAGTACGGGCCGGCCGGCCGCCCGGACGCGGAGGGTCGGCGCGCAGGCCCGGGACGCCCCGGACCTCGGGAACCGCTCAGCGCGCGTGGCGGCGAAGGGCCTGGAGGTCGTGGACGATCAGGCGCCGGCGTCCCGTCTCGATCCAGCCGTGCCGGCGCAGCGTCCGCAGCGCCTTGCTCACCGCCTCCCGGGACGCGCCGACCCATCCCGCCAGCTCCTCCTGCGACAGGTTCAGCGTGATACGGACGCTCTCACCGCCCGCACTCGTCCGGTGCGGCACCCCGAAACGCTCGGCCAGTTCGACGAGCCGCTGCGCGACCCGTCCGGTCGCGTCGAACATGCCGAACTCGACGCGCTTGCGGTCGGCGTCACGCCAGCGCTGGCACAGCATCCGCATGATGAGGATCGAGACACGGCCGTGAGCCTGCAGGAACGCCATGAATTCGTCCGCGGTGACCGCGAGCACCCGCACCGGTTCGAGCGCGGTGACCGACGCCGACCGCGGCAGCCCGTCGATCGCGCCGACCTCGCCCAATAACGCCCCCGGCCCGCGCACCGCCAGCAGTGCCGCGCCGCCCTGCTCATGGTAGGAGAACGCCTTCACCCGGCCGCGCAGCAGAACGGCGACCCAGCCGGGATCCTCCCCCTCGGTGAAGAGCGTGTCCCCGCGCGCGAAGTCGCGGACGCGGCCACGTGCTTCCAAATCCTCGCGTTCCGCCGGGGTCAGCTCGGCAAGGAACGAGGCCGGTTCGAGGGGGTTCATGCCCACCACGCTAGAGGGATTCGCGCTCGCATGCCTCCCGGGAAATCACGGGTCAGTCACGCGTTGTGTGCACAAATCCCTACTCCGGCGGCCGGATGTGGGTCAGGGTGGACACCGGCGTGCGCGACCGGAAGGTCGTCCGAGCGTCCACGGCGTCCACGGGGAACGGCGGAAACGGCGGGCGGCGGTCCGGGGGCACGCC
>NZ_BCQQ01000025.1 GCF_001552155.1 Actinomadura formosensis NBRC 14204
GAGGTTAAAGACAGCGTGCCTTTCGGTTGCCGCATGGCTGGGTGGGCGTAGCAGTGGGTTTCTGCCGCGTCGTATCGGATGGGTTTTGGTGGGCGTGTTAGGGGGTGCGGAGGCGTTTCAGGGTTTTTATGTCGTTGGCGTGGGGGGCGGGGGCCCGGCCGGGGGTTTCGATGATGAAGGGGACGCCTGCGGTGGCGGGGTGGTGGAAGAGGTCGGCGAAGGGCTGCTCGCCTATGTGGCCGGCGCCGATGTTCTCGTGGCGGTCTCTCGCGGACGCGCAGGGATCCTTGGAATCGTTGGCGTGGATCAGTTTCAGGCGGCCCTCGCCCACGGTGGCGACCAGGGCGTCGATGGTGTTCTTGACGCCGCCGGGGGCGGCCAGGTCGTGGCCGGCGGCGAAGGCGTGGCAGGTGTCGAGGCAGACGCCCAGCTTCGGGTGGTGCTCCAGGCACTCGAAGAAGGGGCCCAGCTCCTGGACCCTGCCGCAGAGCATGTTGCCTTGGCCCGCCATGGGCTCCAGGAGGAGGTCGGGACCGTCCTCGGGGATCTCGTCGAGGAGGGGGAGAACGTGCTCGTGGATCTGCGTCATGGCCTCGTCGTAGGTCTGGCTGACCGCGGAGCCGGTGTGGACGACGACACCGCGGGCGCCGATGGCGCGGCCACGGGCGAGGGAGTGCCGGACGGTCGCGATGGACTTCGCGAGGGTCTCGGGGGTGGGGGAGCCGAAGTTGACCAGGTAGGGGGCGTGCACGTAGACGGGGATGCCGTGTTCGCGGAGTTTCGCGTCCTCGGCGGGGCGGCCCTCGGGGAGCGCCCAGCCGCGCGGGTTGGCGACGAACACCTGGACCGCCTCGGCGCCGATCTCGGCGGCGTATTTCAGGCCGCCGGTGGCGAGGCCGCCGGCCACGGGGACATGCGCCCCGACGGGGCTGTGCGGTGAGGTCATGGCCGATTCAGCCTAACGGGTCACGGCCCCCGGACGATGGTGACGGTGGAGCCGCGCGGGAGCTCGCCGCTGGACGGAGACTGGAAGCGCACGATGTCGCCGCCGAAACCCGTCACGTTGACCTTGAAGCCGGACTCCTTCAGGGCCTTCCTGGCTTCTTGCACGCTGCGGCCGGTCATGTCGGGCACCGGGACGTTCTGGTCGTCGCCGCCGTCGTCGCAGCCGAACTGGAACGGGCCCGCGTCCACGATGCAGTCGCGCTTGTTGACGACGATGGTGACGTCGTCGCCGCGGGAGACGCCGGTTCCCTCGGCCGGGTCCTGGCTGACCACGGTGTTCGGCTCCTTGCCGTCCACCCGCTTCTTCTGGACGGTGACGTTCAGCCCCATGGAACGCAGCCGGTTGGCTGCGGCGTCGCCGTTCTGGCCGACCAGGCCGGGCATCGACATGCCGCCGGAGACGACGATGTCGACGGGCTCGTCGGGGGACTGCCTCTCGCCGGCGTCCGGGTCGGTGCCGATGACCCTGTCCTTGGCGACGGTCTGCGAAGGGCTCGTGCTCGTCCGGCCGACGGAGAAGCCCCTGTCCTTGAGGGTCTGCCTGGCCTCCTCCAGGGTCTTGCCCTCGACGTCCGGCACCTCGCGGGGAGTGATGCCCTTGGACGGGGTCAGCGTGACCGTCTGGCCCTTGGCGACGCGGGCGCCCGCGGGCGGGTCGGACTTGACGACACCGCCCCGGTGGACGCGGTCGTCGTAGACCGCCTTCGCGGTCCGCACGTCCAGCCCCTTGGACTCCAGCAGATCGCGGGCGTCGGAGACCTTCATCCCGATGATCGAGGACGGGACGTGCTCGTACTGGCCGGACGTCTGGTACCAGACCGCCCACCCCAGGATGAGCGCCGCGACCGCGCCGATGGCGACCATGACGTAACGGCCGGTCAGCGCTCCGATCGCGCGGTCGGTCCTGGTCTGCGGCGGGACGTGCTCCGGCGGTGTTGTGTGCGCGTCCAGGACGGCGGTGCGCCCGTGGACCGGCGCCTCCAGCACGCTCGTGGCGTTGCGGGACGCCTCCTCGATGCGCCGGTCGAGGTCGCGGGGGAGGCCGCCGGCCACCTCGGCGACCTCGGCGAGGTACTGGTTCGCGTCCTGCGGGCGGCGGGCCGGGTCGTGGCTCGTCGCGTCGGTGACGAGGGCGTCCACCCGCGGTGGCAGCCCGGGGACGACACCGGACGGCGGCGGGACGGTCTCGTTCACGTGCTTGTAGGCGACGGCGAGCGGCGTGTCACCCCGGTGGGGGAGATGCCCGGTGAGCAGCTCGAACAGCATGATCCCGGCCGCGTACACGTCGGAACGGACGTCGGCGTTGCCCGACAGCACCTGCTCGGGGGCGAGGTACCCGACCGTCCCGATGATCATGCCGGTCTTGGTCATCTTGCTCGCGGTCTCGGCGCGGGCGAGACCGAAGTCGGCGACCTTGACCTGGCCGTCCTCGGTGATCAGGACGTTCTCCGGCTTGACGTCGCGGTGCACGAGACCGGCGCGGTGCGCGGCGCCGAGCGCGGCCAGCACCGGCTGCACGATCTCCAGCGCGGCGCGCGGGCCGAGCCGTCCGAGCGAGGTCAGCGTGTCGCGGAGCGTGCGGCCCGCGACGTACTCCATCACCAGGAAGACGTGCTCGCCGTCGGTGCGCTGGTCGTAGACCGCGACGACGTTCGGGTGGGACAGCGCCGCCGCGGCCTTGGCCTCGCCGATGAAGCGGGCCACGAAGTCCTCGTCGGAGGCGAGCCCGGCGTGCATCACCTTGATCGCGACGGTGCGGTCGAGGCGGAGGTCCCGCGCGAGGTAGACCGTGGCCATGCCGCCGCGTGCGATGCGGGACTCAATGCGGTAGCGCCCGTCGAGCACCCGCCCGACGAGTGGATCTGCGACCGTCGTGTCCATCGGTGCGAGTTTACGGGTGAACCCCCGCGGATCTCATCAACCGCGAGTATGAGCCTCGATGAGGCCGGAGGGAGACTCCTCCCGGGCGCCCGGTTCGGGAGCGGCCGGCCGACCGCGGCGGCCGGCGCCGCGGGACACGGCCACCCCGGCCAGGCAGAGCAGGCCGCCGGCGAGGGTGACCAGGCCCGGGACCTCGCCGAGGAACAGCCACGACATCGCCACGACGAGCGCGGGGACGGCGTAGGTGGTGGCGCCCATCTTCCCGGCGGACGTCCGGGCCAGCGCGTAGCCCCAGGTGGTGAACGCGAGCGCGGTCGGGAAGACGCCCAGGTAGAGCATGTTGAGAGTGGCGCCGGCCGGGGCGTCGGCGGCCTGCGCGATGAGCTGCCCGGAGAACGGCAGGCAGACGAGCGCGCCGATCGCGCACGCGAACGTGGTGAACTGCAGCGCGGAGGCGTGCCGCAGCGCGGGCTTCTGGCTCACCACGCCCGCCGCGTACGTCACGGCGGCGACCACGCAGAGCAGCACCCCGCCGACGGACGCGCGGCCCTCGCCGGACATCGACAGCCCGACGACGGCGGCGCCGGTGAACGACACGGCCAAGCCGATCACCAGCCGGGACGAGACGCCCTCCTTCAGCAGCCAGCCGCCGAGCAGCGCGATGAGCAGGGGCCCGATATTGACGACGAGGGCGGCGGTGCCGGCGTCCACGAGCTGCTCGCCCCAGTTCAGCGCGACCATGTAGGCGCCGAACCACAGCACGCCCGCGGTGACGATGCCGGGCCAGGCCCCGCGCGGCGGCAGGCCCTCCCGCCGGACGAGCCACAGGACGCCCAGTACGAGCGTCCCGGACAGGAGGCGGCCGAGGGCGAGGGCACCGGGCCCGTACTCGGCGCCGGCGCTGCGGATCGAGACGAAGGCGGACGCCCAGAGCACCACCGAGACGGTGGCGGCGGCGACCGCGCGCTTGTCGACGCGATCCGTGTTCATCTGCTGCATGTCACGCACCTTAGATCGGGGTCGTTTCCACGAACACCGAAGTGAGACGCCGGGTTGCGGCATGTCCGCGGGGTGCGGCAGACCCAGTCTGGTAACGCGCAGATTTCAGGTCCAGCGAATATTTCTACAGGGAACGCTTTAGTGATTCTACGAAGTGGCGAGCCCCTCGAACGGGGAGGACGCCTGCGCGTAGCGGCGCATCGGGATGCGTCCGGCCAGCCGGGCGAGCCGTCCGCCCTCCACCGCGTGCCGCATCGCCGCGGCCATCCGCGCCGGATGCCGGGCGCGGGTGACGGCGGTCGCGAGCAGCACGGCGTCGCAGCCCAGCTCCATGGCGAGGGCGGCGTCGGACGCGGTGCCGAGCCCGGCGTCCAGGATCACCGGGACGTTCGCCCGCTCGACGATCAGCTCGATGTTGTGCGGGTTGCGGATGCCGAGACCCGACCCGATCGGGGACCCGAGCGGCATCACCGCCGCGCACCCGATCCGCTCCAGGCGATGCGCCAGCACGGGGTCGTCGCTGGTGTACGGCAGGACGACGAAGCCGTCGGCGACGAGCTGCTCGGCGGCCTCGACCAGCTCGATCGGGTCGGGCAGCAGCGTGTGCTCGTCCGCGATGACCTCCAGCTTGACCCAGTTCGTGCCGAGCGCTTCACGGGCGAGCTTGGCGGTGAGGACGGCCTCCCCGGCGGTGAAGCAGCCCGCCGTGTTCGGCAGCACCCGGATGCCGCACTCGGCCAGGACGTCCAGCACCGAGCCGCGTGCGGACGGGTCCACCCGCCGCATCGCGACCGTGGTCAGTTCCGTGCCCGACGCGGTGAGCGCCTCCCGCAGCACGTGCATGCTGGGCGCGCCGCCGGTCCCCATGATCAGCCGTGAGTCCAGTTCCTCCCCGGCGATGACCAGCTTGTCCACGTTTCAGCCTCCCTGTGCGGTGTCCTTACGGGGACCGACCTCAGCCGCCCTGGACGGCGGTCAGCACCTCAAGGCGGTCGTCGTCGCGCAGCGTCGTCGCCGACCACGCCGACCGCCGGACGACCTCGTCGTTCAGCGCGGCCGCCACACCGGTCCCGGCCGTGGTGACGGACGCGACCGCGTCGGCCACGCTCGCGCCCTCCGGCAGCTCGCGCGGCTCACCGTTGACGATCACCTTCATGCCTGCACCTCGGCGGAGAAGCGGTCGGGGGAGAACAGCCCGGCGATCTCGGGGACGGGACCGTCCAGCAGCATCGCCGACAGGATGTCGGCGCTCACCGGGGTGAGCAGGATGCCGTTGCGGAAATGCCCGGTCCCGGCGATGAGGCCGGGCAGCGCGGTCGGGCCCATGACCGGCGCGTTGTCCGGGGAGCCGGGACGCAGCCCCGCGGTGACCTCGACGAATTCCAGCTCGGTGACGCCCGGCACCAGCTCGCGTGCGTCCCGCAGCAGCTCCCACAGCCCGCCGGCGGTGACACGCGTGTCGAACCCCAGCTCCTCCTGGGTGGCGCCGATGACGACCTCGCCGTCCGCACGCGGCACCAGGTAGACCGGGGAACCCTTCACCAGGCCCCGGACGGTGCGCCGCAGGAACGGGACCCGGGTGCGGAGCCGGATCACCTGGCCCTTCACCGGGCGGACGGGCGGTACCGTCCCGGGCGGCAGGCCCTCCAGGTCGGCCGACCACGGTCCGGCCGCGAGCAGCACCCGGTCGGCGCGGATGACCGTCCCGTCGTCCAGCCCGACCCCGGTCGCCGCGCCGCCGTCGACGACGATCCGCGCGGCCCGCCGCCGCACGAGCCGGGCCCCGAACCGCTCGGCCGCCGCCAGCAGCGCCGTGCCGAGCCGGCGCGGGTCGATCGAGCCGTCCCGCGGGGCGAGCAGCCCGCCGCGCACGCCGGGTGCGAGCATCGGCTCGGCCCTGCGGCACTCCCTGCCGGTCAGCGCCTCGGCGGGCAGGCCGAGGCTCTCCTGGAAGCGGCGCAGGTCGTCCAGGTACCTCAGGTCGTCGGCGTCGAACGCGACCTGGACGAGCCCGTCGGTGCGGTAGCCGGTGTCCAGGCCGGTCAGCTCCTCCAGTTCGGCGACGAACGCGCCGTAGCGGTCGCGGGACGCGAGACCGAGCCGCAGCAGCGGCTCCTCGCCGTAGGTCAGCTCGCCGACCGGGGCGAGCATGCCCGCCGCGACCGATGAGGCGCCGCTCATGGGGGAGGGGTCGACCAGGGTGACGGCGGCGCCCCCGGCGGCGGCCCGCCAGGCGGTGGCGAGGCCGATGACCCCGGCGCCAACGATGACGATCTCCATGTGCGCTCCCTTCGCCGGCATGATCCGGATCAGGTCCGGCGGTCGGCGGCCCGTTCAGCCGCCCTCTCAGCCCGGTCGCACCGGACTCCCGCGCTCTGTGTGGTTTTATCCGGTCCCCACCTTACGACCTCGGTAAAGCGCACCGGTGCCTGGACAGGTGTCCACCCGAAAAACGCGGCCGAATAGGGTGGCCGTCATGCAGAGGGTCATCGTCGTGGGAGGCGGGCTGGCCGGCGTGCGCGCCGTGGAAGCCCTGCGGAGCAAGGGGTACGAGGGGGCGCTGACGCTCGTGTCGGCGGAGCGGCACCGGCCTTACGACCGGCCGCCGCTGTCGAAGGCCGTCCTCAAGGGCGAGTCCGACGACACGACGGTCGACGCGGACTGGGCCGCGCTGCGCTGCGACCTGCTGCTCGGCGAACGCGCGACCGGCCTGCGCCTGGACGAGCCGGGACGCGGCGGCGTACTCGCGTCCACGGCGGGCGACCTGCCGTTCGACGGGCTGGTCATCGCGACGGGGGCGACTCCGATCACGCTGCCGGGGGAGGGGCGGCAGCACGTCCTGCGGACCATCGACGAGGCCCGCGAGCTGCGCGCCCGGCTCACCGAGGGCGCCCGGATCGTGATCGTCGGGGCGGGCTGGATCGGCGCCGAGGTCGCCACCACCGCCGCCGGGAAGGGCTGCGCGGTCACCGTCGTGGAGGCGGCCGACACCCCGCTCTCGGGCGCGATCGGCCCCGAGGTCGGCGCGCTCACCGCCCCCTGGTACGCCGAGGCGGGCGTCGAACTGCGCACCGGCGTGAAGGTCGCGGAGGTGCGCGAAGACGGCCTCGCCCTGGCCGGCGGCGGCCGGATCGAGGCCGACGAGGTCGTGGTCGGCATCGGTGTCCGCCCGGCCGTGTCCTGGCTGGACGGCTCGGGCCTGCCGACCGAGCGCGGCGTGGTCACCGACGGCTCGTTCCGCGTCTACCAGGGCGAGGAGGACCCCGGCGCCCTCCGCCCGGACGTCGTCGCGGTCGGCGACTGCGCCGCGTGGTGGTCGGCGCGGTACGGGCGGCGGCTCCTGGTCGAGCACTGGGACACCGCCCTCAACGCCCCCGAGGTCGCCGCCGCGTCGCTCCTCGGCCGGGACGCCTCCTACGACGCGGCCCCCTACTTCTGGTCCGAGCAGTTCGGGCGCATGGTGCAGTACGCGGGCAGCCACGCCGCGTCCGAGCGGCTCGTCCACCGCGGCGACCCGGCGGAGCGCAAGTGGGCGGCCGTGTGGCTGACCGGTGACCGGCTCGACGCGATCCTCACCGTCGACCGGCCCCGTGACCTGGTGCAGGCGAGGCGGGTGATCGCGGCCGGGACCCCGGTGGACCCCGAGGCGATCGCCGACCCGGACGTCCCCGTCCGGCAGGCCGTTCGCCAGTAGCGGGCGGTGCCGGAAGGTAACGGCTGTTCAGGGGGTTTGAGGCTTTCGAAGGCGTGGTAGCAAGGGGGCGTGACGCAGATGCACGCAACCGTTGACAGCGCACTCGACCCCCGAACCGACGCCCTCGCCGGCGAATGGCTCACCCTGAAGGAGACGGCCGAACGGCTCGGGATCAAGCCCAACCGGATCAAGCAGCTCATTCACGAGCACCGGATCCTCGCGGTGCGGCGCGGCGGCGAGCCGATGGTGCCCGCGGCCTTCATCAAGGACGGGCAGGTCGTCAAGGGGCTGCCCGGTACGCTGACGCTCCTGTCGGACGCCGGATTCGACGAGGTGGAGACGATCCGCTGGCTGTTCACCGCCGACGACACGCTGCCGGGGACGCCCGTGGAAGCGCTCGCCGAGAACCGCGGGACCGAGGTGCGCCGCCGCGCCCAGGCCCTCGCTTTCTAGAGACCACCCGGTACCAGCGGACGAAGCAGCACATGGCACGATCACGGGGTCACCCGGGACGGGACCACTCCCGCCGCGTGACCCCGTGAC
The DNA here is from genome assembly GCF_001552155.1 of Actinomadura formosensis NBRC 14204. GTDB lineage: Bacteria > Actinomycetota > Actinomycetes > Streptosporangiales > Streptosporangiaceae > Spirillospora > Spirillospora formosensis. Next base: position 8,123 of record NZ_BCQQ01000025.1, read on the forward strand.
CACCCGTGCGGCGATCTGATCTGAAAGGACGTGCCCCGGCCGTGTCCAGGCACCTGCCCTCCGAACGCGCCGTCGCGCTGCGCGCCCGGCTCAGCCGGGCCCGCCTCTACCTGTGCACCGGCGCGCGGGAACGGCAAGGAGATCTGCCGGAGTTCCTCGACGCCGTCCTCGGCAACGGCGTCGACATCGTCCAGCTCCGCCAGAAGGGCCTGGAGGCCCGGCAGGAGATGGCCTACCTGGAGATCTTCCGGGCGGCGTGCGAGCGGCACGGCGCGCTGCTGGCGGTCAACGACCGGGCCGACGTGGCGCACGCCGTCGGCGCGGACGTGCTGCACCTCGGCCAGGACGACCTGCCGGTGCCCGCCGCCCGCGAGATCGTCGGCGGCGACATGCTGATCGGCCGGTCCACGCACTCGGGCGAGCAGGCGTCGGCGGCGGCCGTGGAGCCGGGCGCCGACTACTTCTGCGCGGGCCCCGTCTGGCCCACCCCGACCAAGCCCGGACGTCCGGCGCCGGGCCCGAAGCTGCTGGAGTACCTGGCGGCGCAGCGTGTCGCGCGGCCGTGGTTCGCGATCGGCGGCATCGACCTCGGCAACCTCGACGAGGTCCGGGCGGCGGGCGCGAGCCGGGTGGTGGTGGTCCGGGCGATCACCGAGGCGGACGATCCGGGCGCCGCGGCGGCGGAGTTCGCGCGCCGGCTCGCCACCTGACCTTGTCGGGGTTTGACCTGGATCACGGTGCGGGCACCCGGACCGATCACCGACAATGGGGATCATGAGCGAGGGACCCGACGACGACCGGCTCGTCGACCTGGACGACGACCTGGAGATCCTGCCCGACCAGACGTCCGACGACACCGACATCGGCTGGGGCGAGTGGCGCGGCGGTGACGGCGGTGACGACGACTCCCGGCTGCTGGAGGACCGCCCGCCGCACTGGTGAGCCGCCGGTCAGAACAGCATGCCGAGCGCGAAGCCGGCGACGACGACCACGCCCAGCGCGACCATCATCCGCCACCGGTAGCGCGGGATCGCGGTCGGGCGTGGCTTCGGCGCCGGGCCGTGGCCGTCCCGCAGGGCCCGGACGAGCTGCGGCGCGGTCGGCCGCGCGGCGGGATTCTTGTCCAGGCAGCGGGCCGCGAGGTCGCGCAGCGGGCCCTGCATGTCGCCGAGGTCGGGCCTGCGGGACGTCACCCGCCGCATGACGGCCGCGCTCGGCCCGGTCCCGAACGGTGGCCGCCCGGTCGCGGCGTACACCATCGCGGCGCCCCAGGCGAAGACGTCGGCGGCCGGCCCGACCGGCTCCTCCTCGATCTGCTCGGGCGCCATGTAGGCGGGGGTGCCGACCGGGCCGGTGGTGAGCGGTGTCGCGTCGGCGGTGCGGGCGATGCCGAAGTCGATGACCTTGGCGCCGTCCGGGCCGAGCAGCACGTTGCCGGGCTTGAAGTCGCGGTGCACGATCCCGGCGCGGTGGATCGCGGCGAGCGCCGCCGCGGTGCGCACCGCGAGCTTGCGCAGCTGCGGCGCGGACAGCGGGCCGCGGTCCCGGACGACGTCCTGGAGCGACGGCCCCTCGACGAACTCGCTGACGATGTAGGGGCGGTCGCCGGTCATGTCGGCGTCGAGGACGCGGGCGGTGTGCCGCCCGGACACCTGCAGGGCCGCGTCCGCCTCCTTGACGAAGCGGCTGCGCGCCCGCTGCCCGGCCGCCACGCCGCCGCGCAGCAGCTTGACGGTGACGAGCTCACCGTCGCCGTCCCGGCCGAGGTAGACGATGCCCTGGCCGCCCTCGCCGAGCCGTCCGAGCAGCGTGTAGTCGCCGAGACCGCGCGGGTCGTCGGGGCCGAGCGGCGTCTCGTGCCGCCGGCCGCCGCCGTGCGCCGGGCAGGCGGCGCCGTTCTGCCGCCCCTGCCCCGCCCGTGCCTGGGTGCTTCGGGGCTTACCGGGGCGGCCGGGGTGCCCGGGACGCCCGGAACGGGCGGCGGGACGTGCGGAGTGGGGATTCGTCCTCCCGCGGGAGGTGTCGTGCGGCACTGGAAAACTCCGACTCGGCGGGGACGGACGAAGATTTCCTTATTTGTACCGCGTAACGGCTGAGCACGGCAGGAGAACCCAGATCTTTGTTTTTACCCGCATGTCCCAAGCGTCCCGGTCTGGGGGATGTGCCGGCCGCCCGGGAGACCCGGCCGGACCATGTCATCGCTCACTCACGTGGTCCGGGTGGTGGCGGCCACCGCGAGTTCCGCCAGGGCGTCGCGGGCCTCGGCGGTGATGGGGGCCGACTCCAGGTTCCTCTCCGCCTCGCGCAGATAGCGCTCGATCAAGGTCTCGCAGGCGGCGAGGCCGCCGGTCTCCTCGATGATCGTGCGCAGCTCGTCCACCCCGGGACGGTCGAGCCCGGGGTCGCCGAGGCGGCGCTGCAGCGCGGCGGCCTGCGCGGCGGACGCGCGTTCCAGGGTCAGCGCGACCAGCACCGTCCGCTTGCCCTCCCGCAGGTCGTCGCCGGCGGGCTTGCCGGTCTCGGCCGGGTCCCCGTACACGCCGAGCACGTCGTCGCGGAGCTGGAAGGCGATGCCGAGCGGCAGGCCGTAGCCGGTGAGGGCGGCGGTCACGTCCGGGCGGGCGCCGGCGAGCGCGGCGCCGAGGTGCAGCGGACGCTCGATCGTGTACTTGGCGCTCTTGTACTCGACCACGCGCAGCGCCGTCGCGACCGTCGCCCGGCCGCGGGTCCCCTCCAGCATGTCGAGGTACTGGCCGCACATGACCTCGGTCCGCATCAGGTCGTAGACGGCCCGGCCGCGCCGGCGGCGTTCCTCCTCCAGCCCGCTCGTCTCGAACATCTCGCTTGACCAGGCCAGGCACAGGTCGCCGAGCAGGATGGCGGCGCCGCCGCCGAACGCCTCCGCGTCGCCCGGCCACGCCTGCGCGTGGTGCAGCGCCTCGAACCGGCGGTGCGCGGACGGCTGGCCGCGGCGGGTGTCGCTCGAGTCCATCACGTCGTCGTGGACGAGCGCGCTGGCCTGGAGCAGCTCCAGGGACGCGGCGGCGGCCACGATGCCCGGGCCGTCCTCGCCGCCCGCGGCGCGCCACCCCCAGTAGCAGAACGCGGGACGCAGCCGCTTGCCGCCGCCCAGCAGGGCGTCGAGCGCGGACAGCAGCGGCGCGAGGTCGTCGCTGATGGTCAGCAGCGCCGGGCGCTGCCGGTCGACGAAGCCGAGGAGGGCCTCGCCGACCTCCTTGCGGATGCGGCTGGTCGACATGCCGAGATCGTATCCACCTGGGGTGATTCAACCCTCCCGCGAAAACGTGAGAAGTCACTGGATCCTCAGAAATAAGGCCATAACGCCCGCGCGCTGTGGCGAGCATCACGCGAATCGGCGGCTCCGGGCGCTCTCCGGCGGCTTCTGTAGGCTTGGGGGATGCGACGCGCACGCCCCGACCGGCCCCCGACCGTCCGAGAACTGCTGGCCTCGGGCGGCAGATCCTTCTCGTTCGAGTTCTTCCCGCCCAAGACCGACAAGGGCGCGCGGACCCTGTGGCGTACGATCCGCGAACTGGAGGTCCTGCACCCCACGTTCGTGTCGGTGACCTACGGCGCCGGCGGCGGCACCCGTGACAAGACCGTCGACATCGTCGAGCGGATCGCGACCGACACCACGCTGACGCCCGTCGCGCATTTCACCGCCGTGAACCACTCCCAGGCCGAGCTGCGCAACCTGATCGGGCGGTTCGCCGCGGCCGGCGTCCGCAACGTCCTCGCGCTGCGCGGCGACCCGCCCGGCGATCCGATGGGCGAGTGGGTCAAGCACCCGGACGGCGTCGAGTACGCCGCCGAACTGGTCCGGATGATCCGCTCCTACGGCGACTTCTGCGTCGGCGTGGCCGCGTTCCCCTACAAGCACCCGCGCTCGCCCGACATCGAGAGCGACGTCCGCCACTTCGTGGAGAAGTGCCGGGCCGGCGCCGACTACGCGATCACCCAGATGTTCTTCCGCGCCGAGGACTACTTCCGGCTCCGCGACCGCGTCGCCGCCGCGGGCTGCGACGTGCCGATCCTGCCGGGCATCATGCCGGTCACCCGGATGAGCACGATCGAGCGGTCCGAGCAGTTGTCGGGCGCCCCGTTCCCGCCCGAGGTCAGGGCCCGGTTCGAGGCCGTCGCGGACGACCCGGAGGCGGTGCGCCGGCTCGGTATCGAGCACGCCGCGCAGCTGTGCCGCGAACTGCTCGACCAGGACGCGCCGGGGATCCACTTCATCACGTTCAACAAGTCCACGGCGACGCGCGAGGTCTACTCCCTCCTCGGCGCCGGGGAGTACGGCGCCAGGGGCAGCGTCCCGCCCATGACCGCGTAGCGCGGCCCGCCGCCGGGGAACTCGAAGCCGGTCAGCAGGTCCACCATGCCGACCGACCGGTAGAGGTGGCGGGCCGGGGTCTCCGGCCGCCTGTCGAGCGTGGACAGCACGGCCGTCCGCTCCGGCCTGCCCTCGCACAGCGCGTTGAGCAGGCTCCGGCCGAGGCCCTTGCCCTGCGCCTGCGGATGGACGTGCAGCTCGGCGACCTCGAACGTGTCGCCCAGCCACGTCTCGGCGTGCTCGGGACCCTCCAGGTCCGACAGCGCCTGGTGGACGACGTCGTGCCACCACTGGCCGCGCATCCCGTGGAATCCATAGGCGAACCCCAGGACGGGACTGGCCAGCATGGGCAGCGCGCCGCGCCGCTCGACCACGAACGCCCGGAACCCCGGATACGAGGCGTGCCGCTCCATGATGGTGTGCCGGCCGGGGAGCTGATCGCTCGGCGGTTCCATCGCGGCCGCGTACACGTCCACCATGGGGTCGAGCCTTCGCAGGAAGGCGCGTTCGTCGATCTCGCGCAGCTTCGGGTCCCTCACCCGACAGAGACTAGACCCGCGGGATGGTGCGCTGCGTCGCGGAAAGGCGATCGTAGATGTCCCAGAGGATGCGGTCCGCCGCCTTCCTCAGCGTCCTGCGGTTGGCGTCGAGCTGCCCGCCCCACACGCGCGCCTCCGGCCCCAGCCACGCGTCCGTTCCCCGCAGGATCTTCACCGGCGCGTCGAGGGCCCCACGGAGCCGGTCGATGCTGCCGTAGGCGTCGGCGTACGCCTGGTAGAGCCGCTGGTACTCGGGATTGGGCTGCTCGGCAGGTGACAGCTTGGCGGCTGCGGCACCGGTGAGCGGCAGGGGCAGGCTCCCGGGAGGGGGCGGAGCGGCCATGGCGACCTCTCAGGCGACGTTGGTTGCTTCCGGGGTGGTTGCTTCCGGCTTGTGCAGGTTCAGCTTTGCGATGGCCTCGCGCGTCCGGCCGCTCATGTCGGCCCCGGTGAGCACCTGGACGGCGGCCGGGCGGACTCCCGCGCGGTCGGCCTCGGCCAGGAAGGCGCGCAGCCACTTCACGTCCATCGTCATGTGGTGGCTCGCCACACCGAGCGACTCCTGGACGGCCTCCAGCTTCGCCCTGTCTCCATGAGCGGCCTTCAGCAGGCCGGCCGTTGCGGTGGGCCCGAGCCGCTCGTACAGCTTCTCGGTGTAGTCGGGGTCGTCGGCGTTGGCCTTGAGGTGATTCCACACCGAATCGGGGACGGGCTCGCCGTCCTGGACGGACGCCACCACCGCCAGGGCATCGGCCCTCGCGGCCTTGGCGGCGGCCTGCCGGGTGGGGAAATTGCCGATGTCACCGGCACCCCTTGGAGTGGGCTTAGGTGCCGTCTTGCGGGGCGGAGGCGTGACGGGGCGGGGCGTCCCGACCGGAGCGCCGCCGGGCCTCCCCGGTGCCGGAGCGGGCGCGGGCGGCGGCGGAGCGTCCACCCCGCCGCCCGGGGACGGATGGGTGATCGCGTAGTTGTAGCGCCGCGACAGCATCCCGAGCTGGTCGGCGGCCCACTGCGCCACCTGGTCGGCCTGCCGGTACCCGGCCGTGGACACCCCGGGAGGGGGACGATGCGCGTTCAGCCAGCCCTGGATCTCGTTCTGCGCGTCCTGCAGCCGCCTGATGACCTGATCGAGCGCGGGCGGGTCGATCCCCCGGAACTCCGGGTCGCGCGCCGCCGGACCCGTGCGCATCTGCGCGGTCATCGCCCCTCCGGAGGTCACCGGTCGTCGTGTCCTGACTCCCCAGAATCACATCCGTGTCACCGGCTGTCGAGAGCCCTCTGCACCGATTCGTCATCACGTGCCACGACGGCGGTATCGCCGGTCAGGACGATCGGACGCTGGATCAGCGCCGGATTCGCCACCATGACCTCGATCCACCGGGCCCGGTCACGCTCCATGTCCTTGAGGCCCAGTTCCTTGGCGACCGGCTCGTTCAGCCGCGCCACGTCCCACGGCTCGGCGCCGATCCGAGTGAGCACGGCGTCCAGTTCCTCCGCGGTGGGCGGCTCGTCCAGGTAGCGGCGCTCGGTGTACTCGACGCCCGCCTCGTCCAGCGCGGCCTTCGCGGCGCGGCTCTTCGAGCAGCGCGGGTTGTGCCAGATCTCCATGAAGGGAGGTTATTGGATGCGAAGCCCCGTATCCGCAGCCGACAGCACGCTGACGGAGAACAGAACTGATTCATCTGGTGGCCCGTCCTATAGCCGGCGAGGCCGAGTGGATCGGGGGCCGGGGTGGAGCAGACTCCAGCGGACAGCGATGCGACGTCGACGGTGAGGGCGGCGGTGGCCCGGTGGGCACGACGCCGGGCTCCGGACGAGAGCGCGCGGGGGGACGCGAAGGGCCGGTCGGCCTGGACACGGGGCCGGGTGCTCGCCGCGCTCGCGGCGGGGACGGCCGGGCTGCTGGCGTTCCACCGGGCCGTGCCCAACTCGGTGGGCCGCACGGGCAGTCTGCTGGAAGCGTTCCTGCCGTGGCTCGGCCTGATGGTCGTGGTGCTGCTCGTCCCGGCGCTGCTGCGCCGTTCGGCCACGGCGCTGGTGGCCTTGCTGCTGCCGGTGGCGGCTTGGGCGTACCTTTTCGGCGGGCTGCTCCTGCCCGAGGCCAAGCCCGGCGCGCACGACCTGCTCGTGGTCCAGCACAACGTCAGTGACGAGAACACCGACCCGGCGGGCACGGCCCGCGCACTGGCCGGCGCCGGGCCGGATCTCATCGCGGTGGAGGAACTGGTGCCCTCGGCGCTGCCGGTCTATGAGAAGACCTTCGCCCCGGACTTCCCGTACCGCGCGGTCCGGGGCACCGTCGGACTCTGGTCGAAGCACCCGCTGACCGGCGTCCGGCCGTTGGACATCAAACCCCGGGGGATCACGCAGACCTGGAATCGCGGGCTGCGGACCGTGGTGCACACGCCCCACGGCGAGATCGCCGTGTATGTGGCGCACCTGCCGTCGGTCCGCGTCCGGGCGGGCGGGCTGGCATCGTCCTGGCGCGATGAGAGCGCCGGGCTGCTGGGCAAGGCCGTCGCCGCCGAGAAGCTGGCAGCGGTGATCCTGCTGGGCGACCTCAACGGCACGGTCGACGACCGCGGGCTGGCCCCGCTGACCGCACAGATGAACGTGGCGGAGCGGGGCCTGGCCTTCAGCTTCCCCGCCGCCTTCCCGCTGGCCCGGATCGACCAGGTCATGGCCCGCTCGGCGACCGTCGGCCACATCCGCGCCCTGCCCGCCACCGGCAGCGACCACCTGCCGGTCGCCGCGCGGATCACACCGGGCTGAACGAGCCGCCGCTCCTCCGCGCGAGGCCGGCGCCCCGCCGGGGCCGCGGACCGGCCGTCGGCCCGCGGGGGCGCCGCATCTCCGTCACTCCACCTCCGCGGGGGTTCCGCCGGTGATCCTCAGCAGTTCCTCGTACGACGTGGGGAAGACGGTGTGCGGGTGGCCGCCGGCCGCCCAGATTTCGTCGTACCCGTTCAGCCAGACGTCCACGAGCGTGCGGATCGGTGCCGGATGGCCGAGTGGCGCGACGCCCCCGATCGGCTGCCCGGTCGCCTCCCGGACGAACTCCGGTGTCGCGCGTCCCACCTTCGCCGCGCCCACCAGAGCCGCCACCTTCGCCGTGTCGACCCGGTGCGCGCCGCTGGTCATGACCAGCAGCGGCGCGCCGTCGGCGTCGAACAGCAGGCTGTTGGCGATCGCGCCCACCTCGCAGCCCAACTGGTCGGCGGCGGCCTGAGCCGTCCGCGCGGAGGCGGGAAGTTCGATGATGGTCCCGGTCGCGCCCTGGTCGAGCAGGGCCTTCGCCACGATTTCGGCATTCGGATGCATGGGAGGCACTTTAAGCTTCGTCCATGCGAGGGAGACCGATCGACGTGCGGAAAAGCGCGGTCCCGCTGATCGCGGCCGTCGTCCTGGCGGGCTGCAACGGGACGGAGCAGACGGCGCCCCCGGCGCCGGAGCCGTCACCGTCCACGTCGGTGACGGCGGCCCCGCCCTCCACGCCCGCGCCCACACCCGCGCACCGCAAGCTGAAGCCGGGGGCGAAGGGCGCCGACGTTGAGGACCTCCAGCGCCGCCTCAAGGAACTCCACTATGACCCGGGCAAGGCGGACGGGAAGTACGGGCCGTCCACGCAGATGGCCGTGTGGGCGTTCCAGGCGGTCAACCGCCTCAAGCACAAGAGCACCCCGGACAAGTCCTTCTGGGAGGCCCTGGACGCGCCCAAGGAGCCGCGTCCGGTGGCCGGGAAACGCGAGAAGGACCGGGTGGACGTCGACCTGAAACGCCAGTACCTCGTCCTCTACAAGGACGGCGAGCCGCGCCTCATCTCGCACATCTCGTCGGGCTCGGGGGAGTACTACTGCGCCAAGGACCCCGGCGCCACCGTCCCCAGGTGCCGGTACGCCACCACGAGCACGGGCGACTTCCGGACGGGGCGCCGCTTCACCGGCTGGGAGACCTCACCGCTGGGGCGCCTCTACAACCCCGTCTACTTCAACGGCGGCATCGCCTTCCACGGCGCCCTGGACGTGCCCGACTACCCCGCCTCGCACGGCTGCGTCCGGATGCCGATGCACATCGCCGAGTACTTCCCCGGCCTGCTCGGAACGAACGTCCCCGTGCACGTCAGGCGGCCCGGTTAGGCCCTGGCCGGTGCTGCCGCCGGTCAACTGTCGTACCCCGCTGGTGTACTGCCGTCACACCCGTTGACCTGCGGGACACGACACACATTCGAACACGTTGACGAATCGCCGTCAGGGCTGTTTACTGGGAAGTGCGTCGAACTTATGTTCGACGTTGGTGCGGGACTCGCGGCCCGCGCCAGGGCGACGTCCCCGCCGATCGCGGTGTTTCGGCGGGACGGACGGCCGGGCGGAGTGAGGGGAAGCTCTCCGCCCGGCCGGCCCGAGCCCGGAAGGAGGCACACATGTCCGGAACGATGACCGCACGCGGAATCCACTCCGCCGCCGAGTCCATGCCGCCGAGTCCACGCCACCGTCCGCTGCCCGCGCCCCGTCCGGCGCACACGGCCGTCGGCCAACTGCACGCCGCCCGCATGGGCCTCGCCGAGGCCGCCGAGGCCACCTCGCCGGCCGTCCGCTATGTCTGCGCCCACCTGGCCGCGCTGCGCGCCGCCGCCGCGGTGCTGGCGTCCAAGGAACCGCTGGAGACCCACCGCCGCGGCCGTCCGCGCAGCGTGTGGGTGCTGCTGCCCGAGGCCGAGCCCGCGCTGCGCGAGTGGGCCGCCTTCTTCGCCGCCGGCGCCGACAAGCGCGCCGCCGCCGAGGCGGGCCTCCCGCGCGCCGTCACCCCGCGCGAGGCCGAGGAACTCGTGCACGACGCCGAAGTCTTCGTCACCCTCGTCGAGGACACCCTCGGCATCGACGGGCAGCCCACCCTGCCCGTCCCAGAGGCCAGCTAGCCATCTCCGAGGGCCGTCCCCGCCTCCCCACGGGACCGGCCGCGCCGGAGGCCGGGGCGGGCGTCCCGCCGGCCCTCACCGCGGGGCGCAGGCCCGGCCTCCGGCGAACCCCCGGGCGATCGCGCCGGCGGTGACCGCAACCCCCCGAGCCGATGCCGCCGGCGCGATCCCATGCCCGCCCGCGGGCTCGATCCCATGCCCGCCCGCGGGTGGTGGAGAGGAGCCTGATAGACAACGCCCATGACCGGAACGCCGCCGCTGGACGGGATGCGCGTGGTGGAGCTGTCCAGCTTCGTCGCGACGCCGCTGGGCGGGATGACCCTGGCGCAGCTCGGCGCGGACGTCATCCGGGTCGACCAGATCGGCGGCGGACCCGACATCGACCGGTGGCCGCTCGCGCCGTCCGGCCGGAGCCTGTACTGGGCCGGGCTGAACAAGGGCAAGCGGTCGGTCACCGTCGACCTGCGGTCCCGGGAGGGACGGGAACTGGTCGCCGGGCTCGTCGCGGAGAGCGGCGTCGTCCTGACCAACGCGCCGCCGCGTCAGGGCCTCACCTGCGAGGAGCTGAAGGCGGTCAGGCCCGACCTCGTCCATGTCCGGCTCCAGGGGACGCGTGACGGCGGCAACGCCGTCGACTACACGGTGAACGCCGCCATGGGCTTCCCGCTGGTCACGGGACCGCCCGGCCAGGAGACCCCCGTCAACCACGCCCTGCCCGCGTGGGATGTGGCGTGCGGCCTCTACATGGCCGTCGGCCTCCTGGCGGCCGAGCGGCACCGTCTGCGGACGGGCGAGGGCCAATGCCTCCGGGTGGCGCTGTACGACGTCGCCCTGGCCACCGCAGGGAACCTGGGTCACCTCGCAGAGGCACAGCTGACCCGTGCGAGGCCGCGGCTGGGGAACCATCTGTTCGGCGACTTCGGACGGGACTTCGCCACCGCCGACGGCCGGGTCATGGTCGCGGTGCTCACCGCCCGCCACTGGCGGGACCTGGTGGAGGCGACCGGCGTCGGCGAGGTCGCCGCCGCCCTTGAGCGGGCGTTCGGCGCCGACTTCCGCGAGGCGGGCGACCGCTACGCCTACCGCGACGCGCTCGGCGGCGTCCTCGGCCCGTGGTTCTCGTCCCGTACGTGCGACCAGGTGGGGGAGACGCTGGCGAAGACGTCGGTCCTGTGGTCCCGGTACCGGGACTTCGCCGAGGTGGCCGCCGCCCTTCACGACGAGCCGCTCATGGGGCGCCTGGACCAGCCGGGCATAGGCGTCCACCTGGCCCCGGGCTCGCCGCTGCGGCTCGGTGACGCCTCGATGCCCCCCGTGCCGGCCCCGACGCTGGGCGAGCACACGGACGAGGTCCTGCGGGACGTCCTGTCCCTGTCCGCGGACCGGATCGCCGCCCTGCGCGACGCGGGGACGATCCGCTGACCACGGATACGCCACGGCTACATCTATGAATCCGGATCTGGCCATGTCGGCATATGGATAATTACACTTGCCCGCATGATGGATGATCCCTCTGTCCGGATCATGGACGTGCTCGGCGAGCCCCTGGCCCCCGGTGAGGAGCCGCTGCGCTCGGCCCTGGAGGACCTCGGCACGCCCGTGCAGTTTCCGGCCGGGCACACGATCTTCTGGGAGGGGCAGCCGTCCCATTCGGTGCTGCTGATCCAGAAGGGCAGCGTCAAGGTGACCCGGAAGGCCGCCGACGGCACGGAGATCATCCTGGCGATCCGCGGTGAGGGCGAGGTCATGGGGGAGGAGGGCGTCCTCATGGGCGAGCCCCGGGCGGCGACGGTGACGACGATCACCGACCTCGCCGGCCTGGACATCGCCGCGGAGGCGCTGCTCGCCTTCGTCCGGGACCACGACCTGTGGCCGCTGATGTACCGGGCGGCCGTCCGCCGCCGCCGCCAGTCCGACCAGCGGGCGCTGCTGGCGCGGCTGGATGTGAAGAGCCGGCTGGCCCGCTGGCTGCTCGACCTGGCGAGCGAGGTGGGCGAGGAGGACGGGGAGGGCTGGACGCTCGCGGTCACCCTCTCCCAGCAGGATCTCGCCGGGCGGATCGGCGCGTCCCGCGACGCCGTCGCGATCGAGCTGCGCAAGCTCCGCGAGGAGGGGCTGGTGAGCACCGGCCGGCGCAAGATCACCCTGCACAATCTCGAAGGTTTGCGTAATATTGCACATAGCTAGCCTGTAGACATACATTCTTCTCCATGTGTTAATACACATAAGAGAAGTCGCAGTGGCTTCCCCGGGAACGTCCGGAGGGCACTTCATCATGACGCTGCAGGTGGTAGGTGCGGTGTGCATCGTGATAGCGCTGATCGGCGGAGACTTCGACGTCGGCGGGGTGGAGATCCCGCGGCTGTCACGGGGGCGGATCGCCGCGCTCGTCACGGCGGGCGTCATCCTGGTGGGGCTCGGCCTGCTGGCCGACGCGGGGCAGGTTCCCGACCCGCCCCAGGTGCCCTCGCCGGTGGCGCGGACCACGCCCGGGGGGCCGTGACGATTTCCGTACAGGAGGGACGCGTGCACATGACCGATCCGCTCGGGCCGTTCCAGCCCATGTGGGACGCCTGGGACGAGGCGCACGAGGAGATCACGCGTAAGCCCTTTACGCATTTCCGCCGCGCGGTCGACATCCAGTTCGACGAACTGGACGAGCACCTGGCGCGGGGGGACGAGGCGGCCGCCGCGCGGGAGGCCGCCGACGTGATCAGCATCGCCCTCAACCTGATGCGCCGCCTCGGGCACGGCCCGGACGAGATCGCCGAGATCGTCCGCTCCCGGGCCGAGCACCGGATGAAGGGCCAGGCGCTCGCCATTCTCGACAAGTACCAGCAGGTCTATGACATCTGACGGCCGCGCCGCCAGGGCGCGCCGTGCGTGCTCCGTCCCCGTATGAGATTGTTAGGGCGGCGAAGTACGGGAGGCTCGGGTGGCGGCGCAGGGCGGGCGCGGGCTGGTCCCGCTGCTGGCGTTCCTCGGTGTGATGGCCTACTCGCTGTCCATGGCCGTCGTGACGCCCGCGCTGCCGCAGATCCAGGACGGCCTGGGCACCACGCCCGCCGGCGCCGCGTGGGCGCTCACCGCGATGACGCTGTCCGCGGCGGTCGCCACACCGGTCGTGGGCCGGCTCGGCGACCTGTACGGGCCGCGGCACGTTCTGCTCGCCGTGCTCGTGATCGCGACCGCGGGCATGGTCGTCGCGGCCTTGGCGTGGTCGGTGCCGGTCATGCTCGCCGGGCGGGTGCTGGGCGGCATCGGCGGCGGCGTCTTCCCGCTGGCGTACACGATCATCCGGGACGTGATCCCGCCCGCCCGGACGGCGTCGGCGGTCGGGCTCATGTCGTCCATGCTGGGCCTCGGCGGCGCGGTCTCCTGGTGCCTGGCGGGGCCGATCATCGACCTGCTGGGCTGGCGGTGGCTGCTCTGGGTGCCGGTCGCCGGGCTGGTGCCCGGCGTCGTCCTCGCCTGGTGGCTCGTCCCGCGGTCGGCGCCCCGGGACGCGGCCAAGGTGGACTGGTGGGGCGCCGTCCTGTTCGCGGCCTGGCTGGTGGCCGCGCTCACCGCGCTGACCGAGGGCATGGACTGGGGCTGGACGTCCCCGGGCGTCCTCGGCCTGCTGGCGCTGTCGGCCGTGACGGCCTGCGCGTGGTGGCGGGTCGAGTGCCGCGTCCCCGAGCCGCTGATCGATCCGCGGCTGATGCGCGTCCGCGGCGTGTGGACGGCGAACGCCGCGTCGCTGCTGTCCGGGTACGCGCTCATGGCCGGAGGGCTGCTGTTCCCGCTGCTCGTCCAGCTTCCCGGAGACACCGGGTACGGCTTCGGCGGCACGGCCACCCAGGCGGCCCTGCTGCAACTGCCCGCCAGCGTCGGGATGACCGCCGCGGGCATGGCGGCGGGCCTGCTCGACCGGCGAATCGGCTCGCGCATGGTGCTGTTCGGCGGCGCGCTGGCGACCGGTCTGGGGTATGCGTTCGTGGCGTTCCAGCATGCCGCCATGTGGCAGCTGTACGTCGGCGGCCTGGCACGGGGCATCGGCCTCGGCTTCGCCTATGCCGCCGTCGCGAACCTGGTCGTCGCGGCCGTCCCCGCGGGTGAGACGGGTGTGGCGACCGGCGTCAACACTCTGATCCGCACGGTCGGCGCCTCCCTCGGGACGCAGATCAGCGCGGTCGTCATCGTGGCCGTCCCCGGCGAGAGCGGTTACACGGCCGGCTTCGCGGTGAGCGCCGCCGTCATGGCCGTCGTCCTGCCGCTGGCCCTCCTCGCCCCGCGCCGCCGCCGGGGGACCGGCCGCGTCACCGTGCCGGACGCCGGCGAGCACCGTGCCGTGGAGGCGCACTGAGAACACGGGACGGGGCCCGGCGTGAGACCGGGCCCCGGCACGGTGGCGGGTGTATCAGAAGGACTCGACGGCGCGGCGCGCCTCCGGGTCCAGGACGCCCCAGCTGATCAGCTCTTCGGTCAGCTCGGTCGGGGACTTGTCGTAGATGACCGCGAGCGAACGCAGGTCTTCCTGGCGGATGGACAGGACCTTTCCGTTGTAGTCGCCCCGCTGGCTCTGGATCGTCGCGGCGTAGCGGGCGAGAGGACCGGCCTTGTCTTTCGGAAGCTGCTGCAACCGCTCTAGATCGATCACGAGCTTGGGTGTAGGCCCGAGCGGGCTCGGCGCGGCTCCGCCGGGCAGCAACTCGGAAACCGGCACGCCATAGAAATCGGCGAGCTCGGCCAGCTTCTGAACGGTGACGGCGCGGTCGCCCCGCTCGTACGAACCCACGACGACGGCCTTCCAGCGGCCGCGTGACTTCTCCTCCACGCCGTGCAGGGACAGGCCCTGCTGGGTGCGGATGGCGCGCAGGCGCGCGCCGAGAGCCTTAGCGTATTCAGACGGCATTCTGCGGCCCCCAGGCTCACTTTCGTCGTCGTTCGGACCCCGGCTGGTCACCGGGGGGAGACGGATTCGCGAAGCCGGGGGCTCCGGGAGTCCGCCTCCAGGGATGGTTACGGACAGTGACGGTAAAACGGGTACGGCCCCAGGTCAAGTCGATTGGAGAAAAGCGGTCGAATCCGCAGCACCCGATCCGGGCCGTCCGGATCGCGCGCGGCCCGTGCCCACGCGTTGTGCCGCGCCTGTCACGACGCCGCCAGGCTCGTCGAGTGTGACCCCTTTCACCTGCGAAGACAGGGGCAGGTCCGGGTGCGGAGCGGTTCCGGCCTGCTGCTACCGTGGGGGAGACACAACGTCCTTTAAGGCCCGTCCTGTGAGGCGGGGAAGGAGGTTTCGCGGTGAATGCTGCCTCCCGGCCGGAACGGCCGGTAGCGGCGCGCGTGGCGGACGGTGATCCCCGGTCCAAGGCCGTTCTGGAGGGTCCCGACATCAGGCGCGCGCTGACCCGTATCGCACACGAGATCCTTGAGCGGACCAAGGGCGGCCATGACGTCCTGCTGCTCGGCATCCAGACCCGCGGCGTGACGCTGGCCGAGCGGCTGGCCGGTGCGCTGCGCGAGGTCGAGGGCCGCCCGGTGCCCTGGGGCTCGCTCGATGTGACCATGTACCGGGACGACCTGCGGATGCGGCCCGCCCGCGCCCTCGGCCGCACCGAGCTGCCCGCGGAGGGCGTCGACGACAAGATCGTCGTGCTGGTCGACGACGTGCTGTTCTCCGGGCGGACGGTGCGCGCCGCGCTGGACTCCCTCAACGACCTCGGCCGGCCGCGCGCCGTCCAGCTGGCCGTCCTGGTCGACCGCGGGCACCGGGAGCTGCCGATCCGCGCCGACTACGTGGGCAAGAACCTGCCCACCTCGATGCGGGAGACCGTGAAGGTCCTGCTGGACGAGAACGACGGACGCGACGCGGTGCTGCTCGGGCCGGTGCCGTCCGACCCTGCGGGGGGTGCCGAATGAACCGCCATCTGATCTCCGCCGCCGACCTGAGCCGCGACGACGCGCTGCTCGTCCTCGACACGGCCGAGGAGCTCGCGCAGATCGCGGGCCGCTCCATCAAGAAGCTGCCGACGCTGCGCGGCCGGACGGTCGTCAACCTCTTCTTCGAGGACTCCACCCGTACCCGCATCTCGTTCGAGGCCGCGGCCAAGCGGCTGTCCGCCGACGTCATCAACTTCTCCGCGAAGGGGTCGAGCGTGTCCAAGGGCGAGAGCCTGAAGGACACGGCCCTCACGCTGGAGGCGATGGGCGCGGACGGCGTCGTCATCCGGCACGGCGCGTCGGGCGCGCCCCACCGGCTCGCCGGCTGGGTGCAGGGCAGCGTGGTCAACGCCGGTGACGGCACGCACGAGCACCCCACCCAGGCGCTCTTGGACGCGTTCACGATGCGCAAGCGCCTCGGTGACCTGGAGGGCCGCAAGGTCACGATCGTGGGCGACGTCCTGCACAGCCGTGTGGCGCGATCCAACGTTCTGCTGCTGAACACGCTCGGCGCGGACGTCACCCTGGTCGCGCCCCCGACGCTGCTGCCGGTCGCCATCGACACGTGGCCGTGCTCGGTGTCCTACGACCTGGACGGCGTCCTCTCCAAGAGCGACGTCATCATGATGCTGCGCGTCCAGCAGGAGCGGATGAACGCGGCCTACTTCCCGACCGTGCGCGAGTACAGCCGCCGCTACGGGCTGGACGCCGAGCGCATGGCGCAGCTGCCCGAGCACGCCATCGTCATGCACCCCGGGCCGATGAACCGCGGCGTCGAGATCGCCGCCGAGGTCGCCGACTCCGTCCGTTCCACGATCGTCGAGCAGGTCGCCAACGGCGTCAGCGCCCGCATGGCCGTCCTGTACCTGCTGCTCGGAGGCTCCGAGTCGGCGATCGGCAAGGAGGTCTCCCAGTGACGACGTACATCATCAAGGGCGCCCGGATCCTCGGTGGCGAGGCCGCCGACATCCTGGTCCGCGAGGGTGCCATCGCCGAGGTGGGGCGGGGCCTGGACGAGGCCGGCGCGCAGATCATCGACGCCGATGGGCTCATCGCCCTCCCCGGCCTGGTCGACCTCCACACCCATCTGCGCGAGCCCGGCCGTGAGGACGCCGAGACCGTCGAGTCCGGGACGAAGGCCGCCGCGATGGGCGGATACACCGCCGTCCACGCGATGGCCAACACCGACCCGGTCGCCGACACGGCCGGCGTGGTGGAGCAGGTGTGGCGCCTCGGGCGCGAGGCCGGGTACTGCGACGTCCAGCCCGTCGGGGCCGTCACGCGCGGCATCGCCGGCGAGCAGCTCGCCGAACTGGGCGCGATGGCCGACTCGGCCGCGCGGGTGCGGGTGTTCTCCGACGACGGCCACTGCGTGTCGGACGCGGTCATCATGCGCCGCGCGCTGGAGTACGTGAAGGCGTTCGACGGCGTCGTCGCCCAGCACGCGCAGGAGCCGCGCCTCACCGAGGGCTCGCAGATGAACGAGGGCGAGATGTCGGCCGCGCTCGGCCTGCGCGGCTGGCCCGCCGTCGCCGAGGAGGCGATCATCGCCCGGGACGTGCTGCTCGCCCAGCACGTCGGGTCGCGGCTGCACGTCTGCCACGTGTCCACCGCCGGGTCGGTGGAGATCATCCGGTGGGCGAAGAGCAAGGGCTGCCCGGTGACCGCCGAGGTCACCCCGCACCACCTGCTGCTGAACGACGCCAAGGCCGGGACGTACGACCCGATCTTCAAGGTCAACCCGCCGCTGCGCACCGCCGACGATGTCACCGCGCTGCGGCACGCCCTCGCCGACGGGACGATCGACTGCGTCGCCACCGACCACGCCCCGCACCCGGTCGAGGCCAAGGAGACCGAGTGGGCGGTGGCCGCGATGGGGATGATCGGGCTGGAGACGGCGCTCCCGGTCGTCCAGGAGGCCATGGTCGAGACCGGCCTGCTCGACTGGGCCGGGGTCGCCGACCGCATGTCCCGCCGTCCCGCCCGCATCGGCCGCCTTTCCGGACAGGGTCGTCCGCTGGAGGCAGGTTCGCCCGCCAACATCACGCTGTACGACCCGTTGCCGCGCCGTGCCGTGGACCCGTCCGCGATGACCTCCAAGAGCCGCAACACCCCGTTCGCGGGGCTGGAACTGCCCGGCCGGGTCGTCGCGACGTTCCTGCGCGGCAAGCCGACCGTCCTGGAAGGGAAGCTTCAATGAACCCTGCTCTGCTCGTTCTGGAAGACGGCAGGGTGTTCCACGGGGTCGCGTACGGGGCCGAGGGGGAGACCTTCGGTGAGATGGTCTTCAACACCGGGATGACCGGCTATCAGGAGACGCTCACCGATCCCTCCTATGCCCGGCAGATCGTGGCCATGACGTCCCCCCACATCGGCAACACCGGCATGAACGGCGAGGACCCCGAGTCCGGCCGCATCCAGGTGGCCGGCTATGTGGTGCGTGAGCCCGCCCGTGTGGCGTCCAACTGGCGCGCCACCGGGTCGCTGGGGTCCGCGCTGCGCGAGCAGGGCGTGGTGGGCATCGCCATCCCGGGCACGCGCGCGCTGACGCGGCACCTGCGCGACAGGGGGGCGATGCGCGCCGCCATCTTCAGCGGGCCGGCGGCCATGGCGCCCGATGAGGACGCCCTTGTGGAGCGTGTGCGGCAGAGCCCTTCGATGGAGGGCGCCGACCTTGCAAAGGACGTTTCCACCAAGGAGCCTTACGTCATCCCGGCGAAGGGTGAGAAGCGCTACACCGTCGCGGCGGTGGACCTCGGCATCAAGGCGATGACGCCGTACCGGATGTCCGAGCGGGGCTGCGAAGTGCACGTCCTGCCCGCGGCCAGCACGGCCGAGCAGATCCTCGCCCTCAGGCCCGACGGCGTGTTCTTCTCCAACGGCCCCGGTGACCCCGTCGCCGCCGGCTACGCCGTGGACGCGCTCAAGGGCGTCCTCGACACCGGAACCCCGTTCTTCGGCATCTGCTTCGGCAACCAGATCTTCGGCCGTGCGCTCGGCCTCGGCACCTACAAGCTGAGGTTCGGCCACCGGGGCATCAACCAGCCCGTCCAGGACCGCGCGACCGGCAAGGTCGTCGTCTCGGCCCACAACCACGGGTTCGCGGTCGACGCGCCCGCGGACGGCCCGTTCGACACCCCCTACGGCCCCGCTGAAGTCAGCCACATCAACCTCAACGACGGCTGCGTCGAGGGGCTGAGGCTCCTCGAACGCCCCGCGTTCAGCGTCCAGTACCACCCGGAGGCCGCCGCAGGCCCGCACGACGCGTCCGGGCTCTTCGACCGTTTCTGCGAGCTCATGGAGGCGTCGAGGTAATGCCGCGTCGTGAAGACCTGAAGTCCGTCCTGGTCATCGGCTCCGGGCCGATCGTCATCGGCCAGGCGTGCGAGTTCGACTACTCCGGCACCCAGGCGTGCCGGGTGCTGAAGGCCGAGGGCCTGCGGGTGACGCTGGTCAACAGCAACCCGGCCACGATCATGACCGACCCCGAGTTCGCCGACGCCACCTACGTCGAGCCGATTACCCCCGAGGTCGTCGAGAAGATCATCGCCAAGGAGCGGCCGGACGCGCTGCTGCCGACCCTCGGCGGCCAGACGGCGCTGAACACGGCCATCGCGCTCTACGAGGGCGGTGTCCTCGCCAAGTACGGGGTCGAGCTGATCGGTGCCGACGTGGCGGCGATCCAGGCCGGCGAGAACCGCGAGCGGTTCAAGGAGGTCGTCGCCAAGGTCGCGCGTGAGCAGGGCCTGAACGCCGAGTCCGCCCGGTCGGTCATCTGCCACACGATGGACGAATGCCTCGCGGCGGCCGGCGAGCTGGGCTACCCGCTGGTGGTGCGGCCGTCGTTCACGATGGGCGGGCGGGGCTCCGGCTTCGCCCACGACGAGAACGACCTGCGCCGCATCGCCGGCGCCGGGCTCGACGCGTCCCCGACCAGCGAGGTCCTTCTGGAGGAGTCGATCCTCGGCTGGAAGGAGTACGAGCTGGAGGTCATGCGCGACCGCCACGACAATGTGGTGATCGTGTGCTCCATCGAGAACCTCGACCCGATGGGCGTGCACACCGGCGACTCGATCACGGTCGCGCCCGCGCTGACGCTGACCGACCGCGAGTACCAGAACATGCGGGACGTCGCGATCGCGGTGATCCGCGAGGTGGGCGTCGACACCGGCGGCTGCAACATCCAGTTCGCGGTGCATCCCGGCACCGGCCGGATGATCGTCATCGAGATGAACCCGCGGGTGTCGCGGTCGTCGGCGCTGGCGTCCAAGGCCACCGGCTTCCCCATCGCCAAGATCGCGGCGAAGCTGGCGATCGGCTACACCCTGGACGAGATCCCGAACGACATCACCCGGGAGACGCCCGCGTCGTTCGAGCCCACGCTCGACTACGTCGTGGTGAAGGTGCCCCGGTTCGCGTTCGAGAAGTTCCCCGGCGCCGACGGCACGCTCACCACGCACATGAAGTCCGTGGGCGAGGCCATGGCCATCGGACGCTGCTTCACCGAGGCCCTGCAGAAGGCGCTGCGGTCGCTGGAGCAGAAGGGCTCGTCGTTCAGCTGGGCCGGTGAGGCGGACGCCGCCAAGCTGGTCGAGTCCGCCAAGCGCCCGCATGACGGACGCCTCAAGGACGTCCAGCGCGCGCTCTGGGCCGGGGCCACCATCGAGGAGCTGTACGAGGCGACCGGCATCGATCCCTGGTTCCTCGACCAGATCGCCGCCATCAACGAGGTCGCCGAGGAGATCCGCACCGCCGACGACGCGCTCACCAAGGACAAGCTGCTGCGCGCCAAGCGGCACGGGTTCTCCGACGCGCAGATCGGCGAGCTGCGCGGCCTCTCCGAGGAGGTCGTCAGGGAGCTTCGGCACGCGCTCGGGATCCGCCCCGTCTACCTGACGGTCGACACCTGCGCCGCCGAATTCGAGGCACGGACTCCCTACCTGTACTCGGCCTACGACGAGGAGACCGAGGTCCCGCCGGGGACCAAGCCCAAGGTCATCATCCTGGGCAGCGGCCCCAACCGCATCGGCCAGGGCGTCGAGTTCGACTACTCGTGCGTCCACGCGTCGTTCACACTGGCCGAGGCCGGCTACGAGACCGTGATGGTCAACTGCAACCCCGAGACGGTCTCCACCGACTACGACACCTCCGACCGGCTCTACTTCGAGCCCCTGACACTGGAGGACGTCCTAGAGACCGTCTACGCGGAACAGCAGTCCGGTGAGGTCGCGGGTGTCATCGTCCAACTCGGCGGCCAGACGCCCTTGGGGCTGGCCCAGAAGCTCAAGGACGCCGGAGTGCCCATCGTGGGCACCTCCCCGGAGAGCATCCACCTCGCCGAGGAGCGGGGCGCGTTCGGGCACGTCCTGCACAGGGCGGGGCTGCTCGCGCCCAAGCACGGCACCGCCACGTCCTACGAGGAGGCACGCGAGATCGCCGAGGAGATCGGCTATCCCGTGCTCGTCCGTCCCTCGTACGTGCTCGGCGGGCGCGGCATGGAGATCGTGTACGACGACGTCACGCTGGAGTCGTACATGACCCGTGCCACGGAGGCGAGCCCCGAACACCCCGTCCTGGTCGACCGCTTCCTGGACGAGGCCATCGAGATCGACGTGGACGCCCTGTTCGATGGCGAGGAGCTCTACCTCGGCGGTGTCATGGAGCACATCGAGGAGGCCGGCATCCACTCCGGCGACTCGGCGTGCGCCCTCCCGCCGATCACTCTTGGGCACGACGACATCCGCCGCATCCGGGAGTCGACGGAGGCGCTCGCACGCGGCGTCGGCGTACGCGGGCTCATGAACGTCCAGTACGCGCTCTCCGCGGGTGTCCTGTACGTGCTGGAGGCGAACCCGCGGGCGTCCCGCACGGTGCCGTTCGTGTCCAAGGCGACGGCCGTGCCTCTCGCCAAGGCGGCGGCTCGCGTCATGATGGGCGCCACCATCGCCGAACTGCGCGCGGAGGGCCTGCTGCCCGAGACGGGCGACGGCGGCGACCTGCCGCTGGACGCGCCCATCGCGGTGAAGGAGGCCGTCCTGCCGTTCGACCGGTTCCGCAACGAGCGCGGGCAGGGCGTCGACATCGTCCTCGGCCCCGAGATGCGCTCGACCGGCGAGGTCATGGGCATCGACGAGGTGTTCGGCACCGCGTTCGCCAAGTCGCAGCAGGCCGCCTACGGGTCGCTGCCGACCAAGGGGCGCGCGTTCGTGTCCGTGGCGAACCGCGACAAACGGCACATGGTGTTCCCGGTGAAGCGCCTCGCTGACCTGGGCTTTGAGATTCTTGCCACGGAAGGGACCGCGGAGGTCCTGCGCCGCAACGGCGTGCGTGCCAAGATCGTGCGCAAGCACAGCGCAGGTCCGGGCCCGTCCGGCGAGCCCACGATCGTGCGGCGCATCCTGGACGGCGAGGTCGATCTCATCGTCAACACGCCCTTCGGCAGCCCCGGCCAGTCCGGGCCGCGGCTCGACGGTTACGAGATCCGCACCGCGGCGGTGCTGCGGGGCGTACCGTGCGTAACGACCGTGCAGGGCCTCGCGGCGGCCGTGCAGGGCATCGAGGCCGTCGCCGGCGGCCAGGTCGGCGTCCGCTCCCTCCAGGAGCACGCCGAGCGGCTCAGCGGCGCGCACGGCCGGACGGGAGCGCCGGACGGCACCGTGACGCCCGGGTGACGACAGGCCGCGCGGGACCGGCGGGCGGTGCGTCCGCCCGGCCCCGCGCGGCGCATGACGAGGAGAGGGAGACGGGTGTCCGACACGCCGGTGCAGACCTCGGCGACGGTCCTGACGGTCCGCCAGGTGCAGGACTACCACGCGATGACGCTGGTGGCCCCGGCCATCGCCGAGCGGTTCCGGCCCGGCCAGTTCGTGGCGCTCGCCGTCGGCGGCGAGTACACGTCCCGCCTGGTCCGCCGCTGCTTCGGGGTGCACGAGGTCAAATCCGACTACGGCGGCACCGTCGAGCTGGTGTTCGCCGACACCGAGCCCGGCACCGGCTGGCTCGCCGGCCGCCGCTCCCGCGACCAGATCGACCTCGTCGGGCCGCTCGGCCGCCCGTTCCGGCTGCCCCGCGACCCGGTGAACTGCCTGCTCGTGGGCGGCGGGCCCGGCGGTGCGTCGGTGTTCGCGCTCGCCGACACGCTGCTGCGGCGCGGCTGCCGGGTGCACTTCGTGCTCGGCGGGGCCTCGGCCCGGCAGGTGTTCGGCTCCCGGATGGCGCAGCGCATCGGCGACAGTTCCACCGTCGCCACCGAGGACGGCTCGATGGGGGAGAAGGGCACGGTCCGCGACGTCCTGCCCCGCGTCATCGAGGAGACCGGCGCCGACGTCGTCTACGGCTGCGGCCCCACCGGCCTGCTGCGCTCGGTCACGCAGGTCGCCGGCGACTTCGGCCTCCCCTCGCAGGTGTCGGTGCAGGAGTTCCTCCAGGAGACCGGCGCGTGCGGCATCGGCGTGTGCATGACGTGCATGCTCCCCGTCCACGGTGATGACGGCGTGACCCGCATGGTCCGCGCCTGCGCGGACGGTCCCGTCCTGCGCGGCGACCGCGTCCGCTGGGGCGACCTCGGCACCATCCCGTTCGACGCGCTGGGCGCGCCGCGCGTCCTGAACGTCTCCGAGGGGGGCTCGCGGTGAGCGACCGGCTCAGGGCCGCACTCGGGCCTTTGGAACTCCCCAACCCCGTCATGACGGCCTCCGGGTGCGGCGGGACGGGACGTGAGCTCGCCCAGTTCTTCGACCTCAACCGCCTGGGGGCGTTCGTCACCACGTCGGTGACGCCGCAAGCGCGCGCGGGACGTCCCACACCACGCGTGGCCGAGACACCCAGCGGACTCCTGACCGCCATGGGCCTGCCCGGGCCGGGCGTGGAGGCGTTCTTGGAACGTGACCTGCCGTGGCTCATGGAACAGGACGTCCGCACGATCGTCTCCGTCGCCGGCGGCAGCATCGAGGAGTACGGCGACCTGGCGCGCCGCCTGCGGGGCGTCCCCGGCATCGCCGCGATCGAGGTCAACGTCGCCTGCCCGAACGTCGAGGACCGCGGCCGCGTGTTCGCCTGGCACCCGGCCGCCGCCGCGTCCGTCGTCCGCGCCGTCCGCGACCACACCCGGCCCGGCGTCCCGATCTTCGCCAAGCTGGCCCCGGACGTGACCGACATCACCACGATCGCGCTCGCCTGCGTCGACGCCGGCGCCGACGGCCTCACCCTGATCAACACCATGGAGGCCATGGCGATCGACCCGAAGACGCTCCGTCCCGCCCTCACCGGCGTGTCGGGCGGCCTGTCGGGCCCCGCCATCCGGCCCCTCGCGGTCCGCTGCGTCTACCAGGTGCACGCCGCGCTGCCCACCACGCCCATCATCGGCGTCGGCGGCATCGCCACCGGCCTGGACGCGCTGGAGTTCATCCTCGCCGGGGCGTCCGCCGTCGCCGTCGGCACCGCCCTCTTCCACGACCCGGCGGCCGGCCCCCGCGTCCTGCGCGAGTTGGAGGAGGCCCTCGCTGCCCGCCGCATCGGGCGCCTCGCCGACGCCGTCGGCCTCGCGCACAAGCCCGCCGGCTACGTCCCGCCCCAGGTGCGCCCGCAAGAGCCCGAGAAGGAGAAACTGTGACCGCCCCCATCGCCGTCGCGCTGGACGCGCCCGACCTGGAGACGGCCGCGCGCTGGGCCACCCTGGTCACGCCGCACGTCTCCACCGTCAAGGTGGGGCTGGAGCTCTACCTGCGGTACGGGCCCGACGTCGTCGCCAGCGTCCGCGGCGCCAGCCGCGTCCAGGTCTTCCTGGACCTCAAGCTCCACGACATCCCCGCGACCGTCCGCGGCGCCGCCCGCGCCGTGGCGCGCCTCAAGCCGTCCTACCTGACCGTGCACGCCGCCGGGGGACCCGCGATGATCCGGGCCGCCGTGGAGGCCGCCCCCGCCACCAAGATCGCCGCGGTGACGGTGCTGACGTCCCTCGGCGAGGCCGACCTCACCGCCCTCGGCATCGCCGGACCGGCCCCCGACGCCGTCCGCCGCCTCGCCGCCCTCGCCGTCGAGGCGGGCGCCCAGGCGCTCGTCTGCTCCCCGCAGGAGGCCGCCGCCGTCCGCGCCGAGGTCGGCCCCGGCATCACGCTCATCACCCCCGGGGTCCGTCCCGCCGGCGCCGCCAACCAGGACCAGGCCCGCGTGGCCACCCCCGAAGCCGCCCTGGCGGCCGGCGCCGACCTGCTGGTGATCGGCCGCCCCATCACCGGAGCCCCCGACCCCGGCGCCGCCGCGGCCGCCATAGCCGCCGCCCTGCGCAGAGCCTGCTGACCCCGGAGCGCGGCGGTGGGCGCACCCCGGGTCGGTGGGCGGGGTCCGGCCCGCCGGGCCGGGATTGGGGTGCGGCGCGAGTATGACCAGAACTGCATTCTGGCAAGTTTCTCTGGCGCGTGGGATCGCGCATTGTGGTTTTAGTCGCATGCGAAAATCGAGACCGGTGTGTTCGCATTGCGAGTGCGCGTCGAACGAGGAACTCGTTCACGCGGAGTGGCGTTTCCCGCCGGAGACGCCTCCGATGGGGCGGCCGGTCGTTCCGCGTCCATGGGGCGCCCTGGCGGTGGGCGGGGAGCTGAGTGCGGTGGCGCGGTCCTCCGAGCGGGAGCGGATCTTGGCGGGGCCGGATGTTGTCGAGGATGACAGTAACGGTGCCGCCGCGACGTGCGGAACGGCCGGGCGTGACGAGGGTCACTCGGTCGGGATCGTTTGTGGGGGACCTCACAGGGGAGTGCCCGGCGGCCGCCGGACGGGCCCGCCGGCGGGGGCCGGAAGCGCGGCGGGAGGGCCCCCGGCGGACGCGAACCGCAGCGACATGCGGGGATCGAGTGCCGCATTTGGGGGCAGAAAGGGGGGATTTTCACGATCATGCGAAAGTCCCAGCACGGCGCGGGGATGCGCCGCCGACCCTCCGCGATTGTGTACACTCTGTATTCAGGACACTCCGGGGAGTGATTTTCGCGAATTTATGGTGGGCTAAACGGCACTTCACGTTGCCTTATGGGCGGTGAACTCGCTAGTTTCCCAACCCGTCCGACTCCGTCGAGTGGAAACCTGAGGTGACCCGGCGTGGCTCTTCCGCCCCTAACCCCCGAACAGCGCGCCGCAGCCCTGGAGAAGGCTGCCAAGGCTCGCAAGGAGCGGGCCGAGGTTAAGAACAAGCTCAAGCACGGGGGAACCTCGCTTGCCGAGGTTCTCAAAGAGGGTCAGTCCGACGACGTCATCGGCAAGATGAAGGTGTCGGCCCTCCTGGAATCGCTGCCCGGTGTGGGCAAGGTCCGTGCGAAGCAGATCATGGAGCGCCTCGGCATCGCCGAGTCCCGCCGCGTGCGGGGTCTCGGCGCGAACCAGCGCGCGTCCCTGGAGAGCGAGTTCGGCGGAAGTGCGAACCGCTGACGCGCGACTCGCGGGCGGGCGCGGCGGTCAGACCGCCGCGGCCGGCTCGGGGCGACCCGAAACCGGCACCATCCCGCCCGGCTCCGGCGCACCCATCGCTGCGCCGGAAGGCTCCAGAACGCCTGGCCCGCTCGCGCGGCGGCTGACGGTCCTGTCCGGACCGTCGGGCGTCGGCAAGAGCACGGTCGTCGCCGAGATCCGGCGATCACACCCGCGGGTGTGGCTGTCGGTCTCGGTGACCACCCGGGCCCCCCGCCCGGGTGAGACCGATGGTGTGCAGTACTTCTTCGTCGACGACGCCGGTTTCGACCGGCTCGTCGCCGAAGGAGAGCTCCTCGAATGGGCCGAGTTCGCGGGTCACCGCTACGGCACCCCGCGCCGGCCCGTCGAGGAGCGCCTGGCCCGCGGCGAACCGGTGCTCCTGGAGATCGATCTGCAGGGCGCCCGGCAGGTCCGCCGGTCCATGCCGCAGGCGCGACTCGTCTTCCTCGCGCCGCCCAGCTGGGAGGAGCTCGTCCGCCGGCTCACCGGCCGCGGCACCGAGTCCCCCGAGGTGATCGAGCGCCGGCTCGACGCTGCCCGCGTGGAGCTGGCCGCCGAGAAGGAATTCGACGTCACGCTCGTCAACACGTCCGTCCAGGACGTATGCGACGAGCTGGTAGCCTTGATGGCTGTTCAGTAAGCGACCTACCAGGGGAAGGCCACCGAGTGGCAGCCAGCAACGAGGGCATCACCAACCCGTCGATCGACGAGCTCCTGGAGGTCGTCGACACCAAGTACGGCCTCGTGAGCATCGCGGCCAAGCGCGCCCGGCAGATCAACGCCTACTACGCCCAGCTGGGCGAGGGCCTGCTGGAGTACGTCGGTCCGCTCGTCGAGACCCAGGTGCAGGAGAAGCCGCTGTCGATCGCGCTCCGCGAGACGCGCGAGGGCCTCCTGAACGCCGAGCCCATCGAGGGCTGAGGGCACCCCCGCCGCGCGTCCGCCCGGCGCCCGATGGGATGGTGGCGGCATGACCTCCCGTAAGCCGCGCGTCGTCCTCGGCGTGAGCGCCGGAATCGCCGCGTACAAGGCGTGCGAGCTGCTCCGGCGGCTCACCGAGTCCGGGCACGACGTCACCGTCGTCCCGACCGCCGACGCGCTCCGCTTCGTCGGCGAGCCCACCTGGGCCGCCCTGTCGGGCAACCCCGTGTCCCCGCAGGTGTGGGACGGGGTCGCCGAGGTTCCGCACGTCCGGCTGGGGCAGACCGCCGACCTCGTGTTCGTCGCGCCCGCCACCGCCGACCTGCTCGCCCGGGCCGCGCACGGGCTGGCGGACGACCTGCTCACCAACACCCTGCTCACCGCCCGGTGCCCGGTCGTGTTCGCGCCCGCGATGCACACCGAGATGTGGGAGCATCCGGCGACGCGGGCGAACGTGGCGACGCTGCGGTCCCGCGGCGCGCTCGTCGTCGAGCCGGCCTCCGGGCGGCTCACCGGAAAGGACACCGGCCCCGGCCGGCTGCCAGACCCCGCCGAGCTGTTCGAGGTCGCCCGGCATGTCCTGGCCCGGGGCGCGGACGGCCGCGACCTGGCCGGACGGCACGTCGTCGTCTCCGCGGGCGGCACCCGTGAGCCCATCGACCCCGTCCGCTTCATCGGGAACCGCTCGTCCGGCCTGCAGGGCTACGCCCTCGCCCGGACGGCCGTGGCCCGCGGCGCCCGGGTGACGCTCGTGTCCGCCAACGTGGCCCTGCCCGACCCCGCCGGAACCGGGATCGTCTCCGTCGGGTCGGCGGAGGAGATGCACAAGGCCGTGGTGGAGGCCGCCGCCGACGCCGACGCGGTCGTGATGGCCGCCGCCGTCGCCGACTTCCGGCCGTCCGGCTACCGCGGTTCGAAGATCAAGAAGACGGAGGGGGCCGGGCCGGAGCCGATCCGGCTCGTCAAGAACCCCGACATCCTGGCCGAGCTGGGCGAGAACCGGCGCCCCGGCCAGGTGATCGTCGGCTTCGCGGCCGAGACCGACGACGTCCTCGCCAACGGTCGCGCCAAGCTCGCCCGCAAGCGCTGCGACCTCCTCGTCGTCAACCAGGTCGGCGAGGACCTCACGTTCGGGCGACCCGACAACGAGGCGGTGATCCTCGGCTCGGACGGCTCGCAGACCGAGGTGCCGCGCGGTGCCAAGGAGGCGCTCGCCGAGATCGTCTGGGACCTCGTCGGCGCCCGGCTGAAACCGTCGTCTCCGCCGTTCCCGCCGGAGGGCCCGGGAGGCCGTCCCCTCCCGGGGGACGCCGGATGAGGGAAGAGGCCCTTTGACCGGCGAGCATGGCGGGGCCCGGCACCGATCCCGCTAGACTTCTGGCCCTAACACCCGTGGGGAACCTGTGCGGGGGGCGGCGTCCCCCGCCGAACTCGACAAAGAATCCGTCCTGCGACGTCAGTCAGCAGCCGCTGCAAGGAGTTCACGTACGTGTCTCGCCGCCTGTTCACCTCCGAGTCCGTCACCGAAGGACACCCGGACAAGATCGCGGACCAGATCAGCGATGCGATCCTCGACTCGATGCTCAAGGACGACCCGAAGAGCCGGGTCGCCGTCGAGACGTTGATCACGACCGGTCAGGTGCATGTGGCCGGTGAGGTCACCACCGAGACCTATGTGGACATCCCGGGCGTGATCCGGGAGAAGATCCTGGAGATCGGCTACGACTCGTCCAAGAAGGGCTTCGACGGGAACTCCTGCGGCGTGTCGGTGTCGATCGGCGCGCAGTCGCCCGACATCGCGCAGGGCGTCGACGACGCCTACGAGACCCGCGAGGGCGAGGGCGTCGACGACCTGGACCGGCAGGGCGCGGGCGACCAGGGCCTGATGTTCGGCTACGCCACCAACGAGACGCCCGAGCTGATGCCGCTGCCGATCACGCTGGCGCACCGGCTCGCGCAGCGGCTGTCGGCGGTCCGCAAGAGCGGCGACGTCCCCTACCTGCGCCCGGACGGCAAGACCCAGGTCACCATCGAGTACGACGGCGTCCGCGGCGTCCGCCTCGACACCGTCGTGGTGTCCAGCCAGCACGCTCCCGACATCGACCTGAAGGAGCTGCTCGCGCCGGACGTGAAGGAGCACGTGGTCGACCCGGTGCTCGCCCAGTTCGACCTCGACACCGAGGGCTACCGGCTGCTGGTGAACCCGACCGGCCGGTTCGAGATCGGCGGCCCGATGGGCGACGCCGGCCTCACCGGACGCAAGATCATCGTCGACACCTACGGCGGGATGGCCCGGCACGGCGGCGGCGCGTTCTCCGGCAAGGACCCGTCCAAGGTCGACCGGTCCGCCGCGTACGCGATGCGCTGGGTCGCCAAGAACATCGTGGCCGCGCAGCTCGCCGACCGCGCCGAGGTCCAGGTCGCCTACGCGATCGGCAAGGCGCACCCGGTGGGCGTGTTCGTGGAGACGTTCGGCACCGAGAAGGTCGCCACCGAGAAGATCGAGAAGGCCATCGACGACGTGTTCGACCTGCGTCCGGCCGCGATCGTCCGCGACCTGGACCTGCTCCGCCCGATCTACCAGCAGACCGCCGCTTACGGCCACTTCGGCCGGTCGGGGCCCGCCTTCACCTGGGAGTCGACCGACCGCGCCAAGGACCTGGCCTCCGCCGCCGGCTTCTGACCCGGTCACACGGGAGAGGGCCCCGGGGACGTCCCCGGGGCCCTCTCCCGTGTTCGCGGCTCGTCAGGCGTCGCAGTGGTTGCCGCGGTGCAGGCCGTAGCGGGCGGCGATCGTGTAGCGGCCGGGCCTGTGCGCCGTCAGCCGCACGAAGTCGCCCGCGCGCGCCAGGCAGGCGTCCCCGCCGGTGGCGCTCAGCCAGGGCGACCAGGAGACCCGCATCAGGACCGACCCGCTGGACGGCATGTCGACGACGAGTTCACCGGCGTTGAGCCGGTGGACGGACGCGGGGCGGTCGACCAGCGGTACCGGACGTGCGACGCGGAACAGGCGCCAGTGCTCGTCCCGCCAGATCTCCGTGAGGTACGGCTGGTTCCCCTCGACGAGGGCGGCCTCCTCCTGCGCCGCCCAGTCGACCTCCTGCTCGGGCAGGACGACGTACTGCACGGCCCATTCGTGCAGCCAGTCGCGGTAGGAGCCGGGCGTGAGCGCACCGTCCTCGTAGAAGAGCGTGTGGCGTTCCGCGTCGACCTGGCGGTTCCAGCCGCGTGCCAGGATGAAGTGCCGGCTGAGGCCGGACGACTCCCAGTGGGAGCGCAGTGGCACGACCTCGATGCGCCCCTTGTCCGCGCCGAGGGCGTCCAGTTCGGCGATGAGGCCGCGGGCGTGGTCGGCGGCGGATCCGGCGGGCTCGGTGTGGATCAGGTCGTCGACGGGCTTCACGACTTGCCAGGACGCCGTGACGATGAACGCCAGGGACAGCACGGCGATGCGGACGCGTCCGTGTGCGCGCGCGACGGCCGACAGCAGGAGCATGCCGCCGAACAGCAGCGCCAGGCGTTCGACGTTGCTGCCGACGGGGGAGGGGGTCAGCCAGGTGAGGACGATCCCGGCCAGGTAGACGCCGGCGCCGATGCGGACGAACGTCCAGCTCTTCGGCGCGCACAGCAGGATCGCGATGACGCTCGTGATCGCGGGCAGCACGATGGCGGTGAGCGAGATCGGCTGCACACCGCTGAACGGGAACAGCAGGCTCGTCGTCCCCACCACGACGGGAAGGCCGATGGCGAGGCAGGCGCCCGCGCGGCGCCGGCCGGTCAGGACCAGGGCGGCGGCCAGCACCAGCAGGAACAGGCCCGCTACGGGGCTGGCGAGCGAGGCGAGCAGGCTGAGGCCAGCCATCCCGGCGGCGCGCAGCGCGGGTGTGCCGCGCGGGGTGAACACCACGATCGTCGCCATGAGCGCGAAGAGCAGGCCCAGGCCGAACGTGACGCGGCCCGAGGCGGCGTTGCACACCAGCGCGAACGCGGCCCACAGCGACGCGGGCAGTGCCACCGGGGCCCTGAACCGCTTGAGCAGGTGCGCGGTCAGGGCGGCCGAGAGCGTGCCCGTGACGACCGCGACCGTGCGTATGCCGAACAGCGCCATCAGGTGCGGCGACATGACGCTGTAGGACGCGGGGTGCATCCCGCCGTACCAAGCGAAGCTGTACGCCGCCCCTGGGTGGTTCCAGGCGAAGTCCGTCCATGCGGCCTGCGCCGCCAGGTCGCCCCCCTCGTTCGCCAGGAACAGCGCCCACACCAGGTGAAGGACGGCGGCGGCCGCGGTGGCCGCCACCACCGGGTGGCGTACCCGCTTCCTCCACACGGACGAGGGGCTCGGGGGACGGCGCGGCGACCCATGCCGGGCCTGGGCGTCCGTCAGCTCTGGAGTATGCGCTGTGGTCACTTCGCCTGCACGGGCTCGTCGGACGGCGGGGGGACGCGGAGGGCATCGGGCAATGGGCCGGCGGATGCGCGCCCCGTTCGAACGGACCAACCGTTCGAACGGATCAACCCTAGCGCCCGCACCGGGCTGTCGGGTTGGTCTGGTAGGACGGGGGCGTGACGAAGGACGGCGGGGGAGGCGGCGGGGGACCGGACCTGATCCCGGGGCTGGACGACCTTCCGCGGGCCCCCGCCGACCCGCCCGGCAGGCCTGACGGGCGGAAGAGGCCGGGAAGGCCCGGCAAGAAGGGGACGCGCCGCCCGGCCGCGGAACTGCCGGTGGCGCGGGTCGCGGTCGACATGTCCCTGCCGCATCTGGACCGCCCGTTCGACTACCTGGTGCCCGCCGAGATGGACGCGAGGGCGGTGCCGGGGTGCCGGGTGCGGGTGCGGTTCGCCGGGCAGCTCGTCGACGGGTTCCTGCTGGAGCGGGCCGCCGAGAGCGGCCACGACGGGAAGCTGCTGTTCCTGGAGCGGGTCACCTCGCCCGAGCCGGTGCTGACGCCGGAGATCGCCGCGCTGGCCCGGGAGGTGGCCGACCGGTACGCGGGGATGTTCGCGGACGTGCTGCGGCTGGCCGTCCCGCCCCGGCACGCCCGCGTCGAGGCGGAACCCGTGCCGGTACCGGACGGTCGTGCGGGGCCCGGTGACCGCACGGTGCCCGATGCGGCGGATGCCGGGGTGTGGCGGGACTACCCGGCCGGGCCGTCGTTCCTGGGGGCGCTGGCCGCGGGGAGGGCGCCGCGGGCGGTCTGGACGGCGCTGCCGGGGCCCGGCTGGGCGGCGGCCATAGCGCGGGCCGTGGCCGTCACCCTGCACGGCGACCGCGGCGCGCTCGTCGTCGTGGCCGACGGGCGTGACGTGGCGCGTGTGGACGCCGCGCTCGAAGCCGAGCTGGGGGAGGGCCTGCATGTCGCCCTCACAGCGGACCTGGGCCCCGCCGAGCGCTACCGGAGATGGCTCGCGATCCTGCGCGGCAAGGCGCGGGCGGTCGTCGGCACGCGCGCCGCCATGTTCGCGCCTGTCACCGATCTCGGGCTGGTCGTGCTGTGGGACGACGGAGACGACGTCCACGCCGAACCTCACGCCCCTTACCCGCATCCCCGTGACGTCCTCGCGTTGCGTGCGCACAGGGCGACGGCCGGGGCGCTGATCGGCGGGTTCACCAGGACCACCGACGCCACGCAACTGGTGGAGAGCGGCTGGGCGCACGCGCTCGCGGCCGACCGGACCCGGATCCGCACGGTGATGCCCCGCGTCCGGTACGCGGGGGAGGACGCACAGCTCGCCCGCGACGCCGCCGCCCACACGGCGCGCCTGCCGAACGTCGCGTTCGAGGCGGCCAGGCACGCGCTGGAGGACGGGCCCGTTCTCGTGCAGGTGCCAAGGCGCGGTTATGTACCGGGCATAGCGTGCGGGCGTTGCCGTACACCGGCACGGTGCGACGCGTGCCAGGGACCCTTGTCGCTAGCGTCGCCCCATGCCGCCCCCTACTGCCGGTGGTGCGGACGTATCGCGGGCGGCTGGCACTGCCCCGAATGTGGCTTCTTCCAAGTACGCGCGGTCGTGGTGGGCGCCAAGCGCACGGCGGAGGAGCTGGGCAGAGCGTTTCCCGGCGTGCCCGTACGGACGTCGGGGCGGGACGCGATCCTTGAGCAGATCGGGCCGGAACGGGCTCTCGTGGTGTCCACGCCGGGGGCCGAGCCGCCCGCGGAAGGGGGCTACCGGGCCGCGCTGCTGCTGGACGGCTGGGTCCTGCTCGGACGCCCGGATCTGCGCGCCGGGGAGGAGACGCTGCGCCGCTGGCTCAACGCGGCGTCGCTCGTCCGCCCGCAGGCGCCGGTGATCGTGGCCGCCGAAGGGTCCCTTCCCGCCGTCCAGGCCCTCGTCCGGTGGGATCCGGTCACCTACGCGGAGCGCGAACTGGCCGAACGCAGGGAGGCGGGCTTTCCCCCGGCCGCGCGCATGGCCTCGCTCACCGGGTCCTCGGCCGCCATACGGGAGCTTCTGGCCGATGCCCGGCTGCCCGCAGGGGCCGAGGTGCTGGGGCCGGTACCCGTCCCCCAGCCGGGGGCCGGCGCCCAGGAGAAGGAGCGCGCGTTGATACGCGTGCCCCGGGCGGCGGGACACGCCCTGGCCCACGCGCTGAAGGAAGCCCAGGGCGTACGCA
This sequence comes from Actinomadura formosensis NBRC 14204, assembly GCF_001552155.1. Classification (GTDB taxonomy): domain Bacteria; phylum Actinomycetota; class Actinomycetes; order Streptosporangiales; family Streptosporangiaceae; genus Spirillospora; species Spirillospora formosensis. The sequence goes on from NZ_BCQQ01000025.1 coordinate 41,854, forward strand.
GCGCGCGCAAGGCGACGGAGACGGTACGCGTCCAGATCGACCCCCTGGAGCTGATCTGACCAATAGGGTTCTCGGGTGGCCGACAACTGGGTGGAGAGCACCGTCGCGGATCTGCGGCAGTGGACGGATGAACGAGGCGAGACGCTGGACGAGCAGGGGGTCCGTATCCTGCTCGGTCTTGCCCGGGAGGAGATGGGCCTTGCAGGGGCGCACGAGCTGACCCCGGACGGGCTGCGCCGGCTGCTGCTGGAGGTCTTCCCCGAGACCGTGGTCGCCGGCAGCGACGACGTTCCCACCGTCCTCGACGCCCTCCGCAAGATCGTCGGTCAGCTGCGCGACACCGGCGCCGTCCCGGCACCGGACGCCGCGGCGCTGGCCGCGGAAATCGACCGGACCGGGCCCGAGTTCGCCCAGGTCGTCGCCGCGGTCGACGGCGAGGAGCGGCAGGCCGCCGCCGAGGTGATCGGGGGGCTGCTGCGGGCCGACGGGATCTCCCTGGACGACCAGGAGGCCGTCGACGCGTGGATGCGCGAGTTCGAGGCGCTGCCCGAGGAGGAGCGGTACGCGCGGACCGAGGCGTACCTGCGGGAGGCCGGGGAGCTCGTCGTCCCGCCCGTCCGGCTGGCGCCGCGGGCCGCGGTTGCCGCGGCCGCGCGCGGTTCCCGGCTGACCGGGACGATCCTGGCCCTGGCCGACTGGACGGGCGAGCGGACCCTCACCGAGCACGACACGCTCACCGAGACGGACGCCGAGGACGCCGCCGCCGACCTGGGGCTGGACGCCCCCCGCCGCTACGGGGAGGTGGAGGACGAGGGCGAGCTGGAACGCCTGTGGTGGGCCGCCGTAGAGGCGAACGTCATCACGGCCGGGAACGGCACCGCCGCCCCAGGGCCTGCCTGCGGAGACCTCCGGTCGGATGACGACGCGGAACTGCTCGCCGCCTGGCTGCCGCTGTTCGAGGCCGTGGTCGTCCCTGGGCACGACTACGCAGACGGCCTGGACGCGGTGGAACTCGTGCAGAACGAGATGACCGGCGTCCTGATCCACCTGTACGAGCAGGAAGAGCCGACCGAGCCGGACATCCTGGCCGGGGCGCTGCTGGGCCATGTCGCGGAGGCCTACGACCTCACCGACGCCGAGGCGATGCCCGCCCTCGTCTCCGACGCGTTCCGGCTGGAACTGGCGACCCTTGAGGACTGGGGCATCGTCGAGAAGTCCGGCGAGGGGCGTGCTCTGACGCCGCTCGGCGTGTGGGCCGTCCGCGAGCTGCTGGTGGCGGACGGGTTCACCGCCCCCGTCATCGGCGAGCTGGCCGGAGCGCGCGCGTCCGAGCTCATCGCCGGGCTCACCTGGTACCGGCCCGAGGCCGCCGACGAGGAGATCGACGGCTGGCTGGCCTCCCACGACCCCAAGGACGCCGCCGCCGACCTGCTGGACGTCATGCGAACCGGAAGCCCGGGCGCCCGCAACCTCGCTGCGGCCGTCCTGCACCGCATCGGCCCGGAGGCCGCCGGCGTGGTCCGGGCCGCGCAAGAGCATCCTCTGGTCTCGCCCTACGCCGCGCTCTGGCTCAACGCCGTCGGAGACTCGGCCGGACGGGAGCTGGCCCGTGAGGAGTACCTCTGGGTGTTCGTCGACACCGTCGCCGGGATGCTGGAGACCGCCGAGCCCGGGGAGGCGGTCGAGGCCGCCCTCATCGACGCTCCGCCGGAGGCTGAGATGAAGGTCATGGTCGAGGAGCTGTGGCGCACGGAGCATCCCGGTGTGGCCGACGTCCTGGAGGCCCTGGGCGCGCACCATCCCGACAAGGCGACCGCCAAGGCCGCCCGCACCGCCGCTTATAAGGCACGCTCGGTGCGCTAAGGGGCCCATCGCGGAGTGTGAATCACCAAGGCTCGCCCTCCGTAGACTGGGCGAGCATTCCTTACCCAAGAAACCCCGCAACGCAAGAAACCTCGCAAGAGATCTCGCAGGAAACGGAGTCCTCGTTGGCCGTCAAGCCCATCCGCCTCTTCGGAGACCCCGTCCTGCGCACGCCCGCCGAGCCGGTGAAGGACTTCGACAAGGAGCTGCGCCAGCTCGTCAAGGACCTCACCGACACGATGATCGACGCTCCCGGCGCGGGCCTCGCCGCGCCGCAGCTCGGCGTGGGCCTGCGAGTGTTCACCTACTACGTCGACGACCGGCTGGGACATCTGATCAACCCCAGCCTGGACCTGTCGGACGAGCAGGAGACCGATGACGAGGGGTGCCTGTCCCTGCCCGGCCTGGCGTTCCCCACGCCGCGCTCGGTCGGCGTCGTGGCGAAGGGCTTCAACATGCACGGGGAGCCCATCACGCTGGAGGGAAGCCACCTGCTGGCCCGCTGCGTCCAGCACGAGACCGACCACCTGGACGGGATCATCTTCATCGACCGGATGGACCCGGAGCAGCGCAAGGCCGCGATGAAGGCGATCCGGGAGGCCGAGTGGTTCGGCGACCCGGTCCCCGTCGTCAGGGAGTCGCCGCACCGGACCTTCGGGAAGGCGATCTAGGTGCGGCTGGTCTTCGCCGGAACCCCCGAGGCCGCGCTCCCGGCGCTGACGGCGCTTCTGGGGTCCTCGCACGAGGTGGCCGCGGTCGTGACCCGCCCCGACCGGCCCGCGGGCCGTGGGAGGCGGCTCAGCGCCAGCCCGGTCGCCGAGCTCGCCGCCGAGGCCGGGGTCGAGGTGCTCAAGCCCGCCAAGGCCCGCGACCCGGAGTTCCTCGACCGGCTCCGCGAGATCGCGCCCGACTGCTGCCCGGTCGTCGCCTACGGGGCGCTGCTGCCCCGCGAGGCCCTGGACATCCCCCGGCACGGCTGGGTGAACCTGCACTTCTCGCTGCTGCCCGCGTGGCGCGGTGCGGCGCCCGTGCAGCGCGCGATCCTGCACGGCGACGACATGACCGGCGCGGCCACGTTCCAGATCGAGGAGGGGCTCGACACCGGCCCGGTGTACGGCGTCCTCACCGAACCGATCCGGCCGGCCGACACGGCCGGTGACCTCCTGGGACGGCTCGCCGTCGCCGGTGCGACCCTCCTGCTGGACACGATGAACGGCATCGAGGCGGGCGTCCTCGAACCCCGGCCGCAGCCGGCCGAAGGCGTGTCCCACGCGGCGAAGCTGACGCCCGAGGACGGCCACGTCGACTGGGGGAGCCCCGCACTGCACATCGACCGCCTCGTCCGCGCGTGCACACCGGCCCCCGGTGCTTGGACGAACTTCCGTGACACGCGGATCAAGCTGGGACCGGTCCGTCCCGCCCCCGACGCGGACAAGCTGCCGCCCGGCGAGATCCGCGCGGGAAAGAACGAGGTACTGGTGGGAACGGCCACGCACCCCGTCGCGTTGGGCGAAGTACAGCCGCAGGGCAAGCGCCGCATGGCCGCCGCCGACTGGATCCGCGGCATCAACCTCACCGGCAAGGACACGCTGCACTGATGCCACCCGCCCGCAACCGCCGACACGTCCAGAACCGCAGGCCGGGCGGCCCCCGCAGGACCGGCCGTCCCCAGGACCTCGTCCGCCGCACGGCGTTCGACGTGATCCGGGCGGTCGAGACCCGCGACGCGTACGCGAACCTCCTGCTGCCCACCCGCCTGCGCGACCGCGGCCTGTCCGGACGCGACGCCGCCCTCGCCACCGAGCTCACCTACGGCACGCTGCGGGGCCGGGGCACCTACGACGCCGTCCTCGCGCTGTGCAGCGACCGGGAACTGCGCCGGATCGACGCCCCGCTCCTGGACGTCCTGCGACTGGGCGCCCATCAGATCCTCGCGACCCGCATCCCGCCGCACGCGGCGGTGGGGACCACCGTGGAGCTGGCCCGGTCCGTCGCCGGCCCCGGCCAGGCGAAGTTCGCCAACGCGGTGCTCCGCAAGGTCGCCACCCGCGACCTGGACGCCTGGCTGCAGATCGTGGCGCCCGCCGACACCGATGCGACGACGCGCCTGTCGGTCCTGTACAGCCACCCCAAGTGGATCGTGTCCGCTCTGCGCGACGCCGTCGGGCCGGACGAGATCGAGGATCTTCTGGCGGCCGACAACGCCCGCCCCCGGGTGACGTTGGTGGCGCGCCCCGGGCGAGTCACACTCCAAGAGCTCTACGGGGCCGGTGCGGAACCCGCCCTGTACTCGCCCTATGCCGCCGTGCTGCCCGAGGGTGATCCGGCGGGCATCGCCGCCGTCCGTGACGGGCGCGCCGCCGTCCAGGACGAGGCCAGCCAGATGGTCGCCCTGGCGCTGGCCGACGCTCCTCTGGACGGCCGCGACACGCGCTGGGCGGACCTCTGCGCCGGTCCCGGAGGCAAGGCGGGCCTTCTGTCGGCGCTCGCGACCCAGCGTGACGCGCGGCTGCTGGCGGCCGACGTTCAGCCGCACCGCGCGGGGCTCGTCCGGCGCGCCGTCGACGCCCGTGCCGGTGTGGTCGCGGCCGACGGCACCGCCCCCGCATGGCGTCCGGGGTCCTTCGACCGGGTCATGGTCGACGCGCCCTGCACCGGCCTGGGCGCGCTTCGCCGCCGTCCCGAATCCCGCTGGCGCCGCGGCCCCGAGGCGGTCGCCGGACTCGGCGCCCTGCAGCGGAAACTGCTCGCCACGGCGCTGGAGTCCGTCCGGCCCGGCGGTGTGGTGGCCTACGTCACGTGCTCACCGCACTTGGCCGAGACCCGTGTGGTGGTGGACGACGTTCTGGGTAGGCGTGATGACGCCGAACGGCTCGACGCGCCAGCGGTCCTGACATCGCTCTCCCCGGATCTCACCGGCATGGGGGACGGCCCGTACGCCCAGTTCTGGCCGCACCGCCACGGCACGGACGCGATGTTCCTGGCCCTCCTGCGCCGTACCTAGACCTGGGGGATCTCCGTGCTGACCGGCTTCATGCTCTTCATGTCGTACCTGGGCAGCGCGGCGTTCTACGTTCCGTTGCTCATCGCGCTGTTCTGGTGCGTGGCTCCGCGTCTTGCGGCACGGGCCGCGGTTCTCCTGCTGTTCGGCGCGCTGCTCAACACGCTCCTCAAGCTGGTCTTCCACGATCCCCGCCCGTACTGGACGGACCCCTCCGTCAAGGGCAGGCAGTCACTGGAGTCCTTCGGGATGCCGTCCGGCCACGCCCAGAACGGCATCGCGGCCTGGGGTTTCTTCGCCGCCCAGACAAGGCGGTGGTTCCTGTGGGCGGGTGCCGCCGTCATCATCGTCTTGATCGGCGTGTCCCGCGTCTATCTGGGCGTCCACTCGATCGGCCAGGTCCTTGCGGGGTGGGCCATCGGCTTGGCCCTCCTGGTGGCCGTCATGGGGCTGGAGCCGATCGTCGTCCCGTGGTGGACCCGCCGCCCCCTGGCCGTGCAGATGGCCCTCTCCCTGGCGGTCTCCCTGCTGTTGCTGGCGGCGGCGTGGGGCGCGGTGCAGCCGCTGCTGAACTGGCAATGGCCCGAAGGCTGGGCGGAGGCCATCAGGGCGGCCGGAGGCCGGATCGAGCCCATCACACTGACCGACTCGGCCAGAGCCTCCGGCGGGCTCTGCGGCGGACTGGCGGGCCTGTCCCTGCTCGCCGCCCGCGGCTGGTTCGACCCCGGCGGCGGGCCCTGGCAGCGTCTGGCGCGCCTCCCGGTCGGCTTCGTCGGCGCCGCCGCCATCGCCCTGACCGACCTGCTGTCCGGCGGGACGAACCTGGCGCAGGCGTTCGCCGTCCAGGTGCTGCTCGCCCTGTGGGTCACGGCCGGTGCGCCGGAGTCCTTCGTCCGCCTCCGCCTGGCCGCGCGTCCCACCCCCGCCGTCACCCGGCCGGGTGAGGAACGGGCGGAACTGCGCCAATAGACTCTGGGCATCATGGCTCCTCAGATCGCACCCAGCATCCTGTCCGCCGACTTCGCCCACCTGGCCGAGGACGTCGCGCTCATCGCCGACTCCGCCGACTGGGTGCACGTCGACGTCATGGACAACCACTTCGTCCCCAACCTCACCCTCGGGCTGCCCGTCGTCCAGGCCCTGCTGAAGCACAGCGCGCTGCCGCTCGACTGCCACCTCATGATCGAGGACCCCGACCGCTGGGCCCCGGAGTACGCCGAGGCGGGCGCGAAGAGCGTCACCATCCACGCCGAAGCGGCGAAGGCCCCGATCCGCACCCTGCGCGCCATCCGCTCCGCCGGCGCGCGCGCGGGGCTCGGCGTGAACCCGGCCACGCCGGTGGACGGTTTCGAAGACCTCCTCGGCGAGATCGACATGCTGCTCCTCATGACCGTCGAGCCCGGCTTCGGCGGCCAGAAGTTCCTGGACGTCGTCCTGCCGAAGGTGCGCCGCGCCCGAGAGCTCATCAAGGGCCGCGACCTCCCCGTCTGGCTCCAGGTAGACGGCGGCGTCAGCGCCGAGACCATCGAACGCTGCGCCGAGGCCGGGGCGGATGTCTTCGTCGCCGGCAGTGCCGTCTACGGGGCCGACGACCCGGCCGAGGCCGTCCGTAAGCTGCGCGCCCAAGCCGACGAGGCGACGGCCAAGGCGGACTGGTGATCCTGCCCTGCGCGGCCGTCCTGTTCGACGTGGACGGCACCCTCGTCGACTCCACGCCCCTCGTCGAGCGTGCGGCCCGCGAATGGGCCGCCGAGTACGGCATCGACCCGGACGAGTTCCTGGCCGACGCCCATGGCCGCCGGACGAGCGACCGCGTGGCGGACTTCCTGCCACCGGACCGGGTCCGGGAAGCCACCGCGCGCCTGGACGCCCTCGAAGCGACCGGTACCGACGGCATCACCGCCCTCCCCGGCGCGGTGGAACTCCTGGCCGGCATGAACGGCCTGCCCCACGCCTTCGTCACGTCCATGGACAGGGCACAACTGGAGCTCCGCACCGGCGCGGCGGGCATCCCCCTGCCGCCCATCGTCATCACCGCGGAGGACGTCCCGGACGGCAAACCGGACCCGTCCGGCTACCTCCAGGCGGCCGGGCACCTGGGCGTGGACCCGTCCGGCTGCCTGGTCATCGAGGACGCCCCCGCGGGCATAGCCGCCGGCCGTGCCGCCGGAGCCACCGTCCTGGCGGTGCTCACCAGCCATCCAAGGGAATCCCTGGCGGCGGCCCATCACACCGTCGAGAACCTGGCCCGGGTGGCGGCGGCCCCGGACGGGCTCCACCTTCGGCTCTGACACAGGCTCACGCGTCCTTGGGGAGGATCCCCAAGGACGCGTGGAACATGTCGTGGACGCGGAAGCGCTGGACGGCCGCCAGGTTGAGGTGCTGCACCTGGTGGCTCCCCAGGAAACGGCCGCCCTCGGTCGGCCGGGCGGTGAGGAGCCCCGCCCGCCACAGGATCTCGATGAGGTCGTCGGGGTCGCACAGCGGCAGCCATGACCCGGTGCCGTGCGTGGGGATGTCGCCGAAGGCCAGTTCGAGGCAGAGCAGTTCGAGTTCTTCGCGGCTGAAGGTGGGCGGGTGGTTGCGGAAGACCTCGAACACGCTGAGCAGCCCCGGGTACTGGGAGCGGTACTCGGCGGCGATGTCCTTGGTGCGTTCCGCGGAGTAGCCGTACTCGGAGCGCTCGATCGCCGAGTAGGGGACGGGCAGCTTCGACGCGCGTCCTCTGGCCTGCTCAAGCGCCTCCGAGCAGAACTGGATCAGCTCCCTCGGCCGGTACAGGGTCCTGTCGACCATGTAGCCGAACGAGGCGTCCCGCGCCATGCCCGGCGGCGCGGCGAAGACCGCCGACCAGCACTCATGGTCGGCGGCCCGTTCGAGCGCCTCGGTGTCGAAGCCCTTCTCGTGCGCGGAGTACCGGATCCGCTTGGCGATCAGTTCGAGCAGCGACTCCTCCGACCAGTAGATCCTCTCCAGCAGGTCGCGGTGCTTCTGCGCGTCCTCGTAGAGGGCGGGGATGTCGTCGTACAGCTCCTGCCGCAGCGACACGTACACCCGCAGGTTCCGGTGCAGCCCGTTGATCGACACGCACGCCTGGAACAGCCCGGAGACGAACGCCTTGGCGTCCTCGGAGGAGTCCCAGCCGCGGTCGAGCTCGTCGACCAGCACCACCACCCGCTGGTTGTCCAGCACCTTCCGCAGCGCCGGCAGCAGGTTGTGGATCTCCTCCAGCTTGTAGAGCCGGTCCAGCTCCCGGGTCCGCACCCCGGCCTCGATCGGGCCGATCTTGACGGCCTCCAGCCGCTTCAGGTACGAGACCAGCAGGGACAGGGGGCCGAGCTGCCGGGCGCCGTGGTTGTCCCTGATGTAGTTGTGGATCTCCCGCCCGCCGCCCTTGGTGAGCCGCATCCCCTTCCGCGCCAGCGCCTTCATCACGAGGATGTAGATCAGGTACTTCCAGGCGGCCGCGTAGGCGCCCGTCTTGGCCCAGGCGCCCGCGTGCTCCGCGGCCATCGTGGAGCTGAGCAGCTCGTAGGAGTAGTCCTCCGGCGACAGCTCGATGACATGGCTGCCGGCGGTGCGCTCCCGTTTCGCCAGCACCTGGAAGATCGCGCTCTTCCCGGCCCCGCGGTTGCCCATCAGGATCGTCTTGGCCCCGGACCGGACGCGCTGGTACGCCGCGGACTCCACGAAGTACTTCTCCAGCCCGCGCGAGATGTCGCGTTCTGCCGAGGGGGTGCCGAAGTCGAGGACGTCGAAGATCTTTGGGGATAAGGACAGCTTGGCCATGGGCCTTCCCGAGTCGGCGGAGGGTCCTTCCGCGAACGAGTTTCTCCTTGCCTCCCGGATCCGGCAAGACCCGCCGCCGGCGAGGAGGCGGGGGAGAGGCCGGCCGTGGCGATGGTCACATGGGGTGCGGAATGGAATACGTGGCACACTGGTTGGCAAAGCATGAACGCGTGCTCCGGGGTCGGTGAAATTCCGAACCGGCGGTGACAGTCCGCGACCCGGCCGAAGCCATCGGCCGGTTGACCCGGTGGAACTCCGGGACCGACGGTGAAAGTCCGGATGGGAGGCAGCGCGCGGTACGCCCCTGGCCAGGGGCGTACGCCGACGCACGTACGTCCCCCGGAGCCCTGATCTAGGAGGCCCGGGAGATGTTCACCGGCATCGTCGAGGAGCTCGGCGAGATCGTGGCGATCGAGTCCCAGGGGGATTCGGTGACGCTCGCGATCCGCGGGCCGCTCGTCACCGAGGACGCCGTCCACGGCGCGTCGATCGCGGTCAACGGCGTCTGCCTCACCGTGGTGGACGTCGAGAACGGGATCTTCACCGCGGACGCCATCAAGGAGACCCTCGACAAGTCCAGCCTGGGCGCGCTGGAACCGGGCGCCAAGGTCAACCTGGAACGTCCCGTCCGGCTGTCCGACCGGCTCGGCGGGCACCTCGTCCAGGGCCATGTGGACGGCGTCGGTGCGATCATCTCCCGCGAGCCGGGGGAGCGGTGGGACGTGGTGACGGTGTCCCTGCCCCCGGACCTCAGCCGCTACCTGGTGAACAAGGGCTCGATCACCGTCGACGGGATCAGCCTGACGGTCGTCGAGGCGGGCGCCGACCGGTTCAGCGTCGCCCTCATCCCGACGACGCTCGCGCTCACCACGCTCGGCCACAAGAAGCCGGGCGACCCGGTCAACCTCGAAGTGGACGTCGTCGCCAAGTACGTCGAACGCATGCTGGGCACCGGTGCGGCGGGGAGCACGCCGTGAGCTGGCCCGTGAGCTGGCTCGGCGCCGGGTTCGGGGTGTTCGGCGAGCACATCCTCTGGACCGACCTCGTCGGGAACGCGCTCTCGCTGGCCGTCGTCTGGCTCGCCATGCGCAAGACCCTCTGGACGTGGCCGGTGCAGCTCATCGGCGCTCTGCTGCTGCTCGCCGCGTCCCTGCACGCGCACGTCCCCGGGAACGCCCTCAAGCAGGTGCTCTTCTGCGGGCTCGCCCTCTACGGGTGGGTCATGTGGACGCGCGGGCGGCGGGAGGCCGGCGGTCTCGCCGTCCGGCAGGCGACCCCTGTGGAACGCGCCGTGCTCCTCGGAGCGCTGGTCCTCGGCACGGCCGTGGTCGCGCAGCTGTTCGTGCACCTCGACTGGCTGAAGATCGCCTGGTCGCCGTGGGCGAACGCCTACATCTTCGTCGGCAGCGCCGTCGCGACGTTCGCGCAGAGCCGCGCGCTGGTCGACTTCTGGATCGTGTGGGTGCTCGTGGACCTGGTCGGGGTGCCGCTGGCGCTCAAGTCCGGGCTGTACGTCTCCGGCGCGGTCTACGGGATCTTCTTCGTGATGGTGATGGTCGGGTTCAGGAACTGGCTCCGGGAGTCCCGGGGCCTGCACACTCCCAGGCAGAAGGCGGTGACCGCATGAGCGGCAACGACACAGGGATCTTCGACTCCGTCGAATCGGCGATCGCCGAGATCGCGGCGGGACGGCCCGTCGTGGTCGTCGACGACGAGGACCGCGAGAACGAGGGCGACATCATCTTCGCCGCGGCGAAGGCGACGCCCGAGCTGCTGGCGTTCACGATCCGCTACACCAGCGGCGTGATCTGCGTCCCGATGGAGGGCGCCGACCTGGACCGGCTGCAGATCCCGCTGATGACGGCGCAGAACGACGAGCGGATGCGGACCGCGTACACGGTCAGCGTGGACGCCCGCACCGGCGTGACGACCGGCATCTCCGCGGCCGACCGCGCCAGGACGATCCGGATGCTGTGCGACCCCGCGGCGGAGCCGGGCGACCTGACCCGTCCCGGCCACGTCTTCCCGCTGCGCTACCACGAGGGCGGCGTGCTGCGCCGCCGCGGCCACACCGAGGCGGGCGTGGACCTCGCGCGGCTCGCCGGCCTCCCGCCCGCCGGCGTCGTCTGCGAGGTGGCGAACGACGACGGCACCATGGCGCGCCTGCCCGAACTCCAGGTCTTCGCGAAGGAGCACGGGCTCAAGCTCATCTCCATCGAACAGCTCGTCGAGTACCGCCGGCGCACCGAGACGATGGTCACCCGCGTGGTCGAGACCCGTCTGCCCAACCGGTTCGGGACATGGCGCGCCATCGGCTTCTCCAGCGCCATCGACGGAGGCGAGCACCTCGCCCTGGTGCTGGGCGACCTCGGCGACGGCGAGGACGTCCTGATCCGGGCGCATTCGGAGTGCCTCACCGGCGACGTCCTGCATTCCGAACGCTGCGACTGCGGGACGCAGTTGGACGCCGCCATGGAACGCATCTCGCAGGAGGGGCGCGGCATCGTCCTCTACCTGCGCGGGCACGAGGGACGCGGCATCGGCCTGCTCGCCAAGCTGCAGGCGTACGCGCTCCAGGACAACGGGTCCGACACCGTCGACGCCAACCTGGAGTTGGGGCTCCCCGCCGACGCGCGCGAGTACTCCAACGCGGCACATATGCTGCGTGACCTCGGCGTACGCTCGGTGAGGGTGCTCACCAACAACCCCGCCAAGCTGAAGGGCCTGGACGGGTTCGGCGTGGAGGTGCGCGGACGCGAGTCCATGCCCGTCATCGTCACCGAGCACAACCGGCGCTACCTGACGGTCAAGCGCGACCGTCTCGGACACCAGATCGAGGGACTCTCATGAGCGGCGCGGGACGCCCGGAGGACACCGCCGTCGACGCGGCCGGGCTCACACTCGGCATCGTCTGCACCCGCTGGCACGAGCCGATCACCGACCGGCTCCTGGAACGCGCGCTCGCCGCGGCGAAGGCGTGCGGCGTCGACGAGCCCGTCGTCGCGCGCGTCGCCGGCGCGCTCGAACTGCCCGTCGTCGCCCAGCAGATGGCCCGCGACCTCGACGCCGTCGTCTGCCTCGGCGCGGTCGTCCGGGGCGCCACCGCCCATTTCGACTACGTCTGCGACTCGGTGACCGCCGGTGTGACCCGTGTCGCGCTCGACGCGTCGACTCCGGTGGGCAACGGGGTCCTCACGTGTGACACCATTGAGCAGGCGATGGAACGCAGCGGGCTGCCGGGCAGCTCCGAGGACAAGGGATGGGAGGCGACCGTGGCCGCACTCGACACGGCACTGACCCTGCGAGGTCTGCGGCATCACGGTCACGCCGGGCATGGCCTGGAGCATCGGTAGCGGGTACGGGGGTTTCGTCCCCGAACGGCTCGCGAACCAGGGCTCCTGAACGTCCCCGGTATCCCGTACGCATCCTCACCGAAAGGCAATTCCGTGCTGTCACTCGTCCTGCCCAAGGGGTCGCTGGAGAAGGCGACCATGCAGCTGTTCGACGCCGCCGACCTCACCGTCCAGCGGACGTCGGACCGCGACTACCGCGCCTCCATCGACGACCCCCGCATCGACCGGGTCCGGGTCCTGCGCCCGCAGGAGATCCCGACCTATCTGGAGCAGGGGCTGTTCGACCTCGGCATCACCGGCCGCGACTGGATCACCGAGACCGACGCCGACGTCGTCAGCCTCGGCGAGCTGAAGTACTCCAAGGCGACGTCCAACCCGGTGCGCGTGATCATGGCGGTGCCGGACGGCGCACCGTGGCGGTCGGTGTCCGATCTGCCGGAGGGCGTCCGGATCTCCACCGAGTTCCCGGCGATGACCAAGCGGTTCCTCGACAAGCACGGCGTGAAGGCGAAGGTCGTCCCGTCCTACGGCGCGACCGAGGCGAAGGTGCCCGACATCGTGGACGCGATCGTCGACCTCACCGAGACCGGCTCGTCCCTGCGCAAGAACGGCCTGCGCATCCTCGACACGCTCCTGACCAGCTACACCGAGCTGGTCGCCAACCGCGAGGCCTACGAGGACGCGGAGAAGCGCGCCGCGATGGAGGACATCGCCCTGCTCCTGCAGGGCGTGATCCGGGCGCGCGGCAAGGTGCTGCTGAAGCTGAACGTCGCGCAGGCCGACCTGCAGAACGTCCTGGACATCATGCCCGCGATGGCGTCCCCGACGGTCACCTCGCTCGCCGGCGGCGCGTCGAACGCCGTGGAATCGGTGGTCGCCAAGCGCGGCGTCAACACGCTGATCCCGGCGCTGAAGGCGGCCGGCGCCCACGACATCCTCGAAATCCCCATCGCGAAGATCGTTGACTGAGACACCGGCGCTGCCGGCCGTGTGGCGTCCCCGCACCACCCGGATCGTCGCCTACACCACGGCGGGTGTGATCATGCTCGGCCTGATCGCGCTCGCCGTGGTGGTGCCGGAGCAGTACAAGCTGTCCGACCGCCTGCTGATGGTCGGCTTCGGCGCGGTCGTCTCCTGGATCCTGCACATGCTCGCCCGCTGCCGCGTCGCCGCCGACGACGCCGGCGTCACGGTCGTCAACGCCTTCAGCACGCGCCGCCTCGAATGGCCCGAGATCCTGGACGTCGCCATGACCGTCGGCGACCCGTGGCCCACCCTCGACCTGGCGGACGGCACCTCGATCGGCGCCATGGGCATCAACGGCACGGAGAAGACCCTGGCCGCCCGCCAGCTGGCCGAACTCCAGGCACTCCTCCACGCCCGGGGCGAAACCCCCGACCGTCTCTGACGGCTCTGTTCTAGGCTGTTGCCAGGACCGGGAGCGCGGTCGTGTGCGAAGGTGTGTGCATGACCGCTCAGAGTGTTGAGGCAATCGCAGAAAGTGGCCGCATGGACGCTGCATCGCTGCCAGACTGGGTGATCCCCCCGCCGGGCGGCTTCACCGCCGACGACTTCCTCCGCATGCGTGATCTGCCCCGGCACACGGAGCTGATCGACGGGAGCCTGGTCTTCGTGAGCCCGCAACGCAAGTGGCACCGCAGAGTGGTCGACCTGCTCAAGGACGAACTCAAGCGGCAGGCGCCGGAAACGTTGCGGGCCGAGCGCGAGATGGCGGTCAGACTCGCCGACCGGCAGGTCCCGGAACCGGACGTGTTCGTCGTGACGGCCGAGGCGTACGAGCGGGACGAGCCGTCCACCCACTACTTTCCGGAGGACCTGGTCCTCGTGGTCGAGGCGGTCTCCCCGGAATCGGTGGACCGGGACCGGGAAACCAAGCCGCGCAAGTACGCCGCCGCCGGGATCAAGCATTTCTGGCGGGTTGAAGAGGTCGAAAGCCGTACGGTCGTGTACGTCTATGAGCTCGATCCGGCCACCGGGGTGTACGTCCCGACCGGCATCTATCACGACCAGCTCAAGCTGACGGTGCCGTTCGACATCGAGATCGACCTCACGAGAGTCTCCAACTACTGAGCCCACGGTTCGGCGGTGGTGAGTGAGATCCCAGCCTCCCTAGGGCGCGGTCTCGGGGTTCATGCCGCGTGAGCCCATCGCACTTCGCGCACCTCGCACTGGGTCGGCGGTCGCTGCGGGGTGTGGTTCCCGGCCTTGGCCGTCCCCCCGCCGGTGCGGGGCGGGAGATGCAAGGGGGCGGGGCGTGTGAGACTCGTCTCTTGCCGAGTAGCCTCGGAGCCGTGGGAGACACGGTGGCCACGGACCAGGTCGGATCACCTGCGGAGCTGGCGGAGCTGCTCGATCGGCACGCCTATCTGTGCGACGAGGGGCTCGCGACGGCGTGCTTTCTCGCGCTGCGGATGGGCAGGCCGCTGTTCCTGGAGGGGGAGGCCGGGGTCGGGAAGACCGAGCTGGCCAAGACGCTCGCGCGGGGGCTCGGCGCACCGCTGATCCGGCTGCAGTGTTACGAGGGGCTGGACGCCTCCCAGGCGCTGTACGACTGGGACTTCCCGCGTCAGCTTCTGCACCTGCGCGCCGCCGAGGCCGCGGGCGTCAGCGACATCTCGCGGCTGGAGGGGGAGCTGTACGACCGGCGGTTCCTGCTGGCCCGGCCGCTGCTGCAGGCACTGGAGACCTCGCCGAGCGTCCTTCTCGTCGACGAACTGGACCGTGCCGACGACGAGTTCGAGGCGTTCCTGCTGGAGGTGCTCAGCGACTTCACGATCACGGTCCCCGAGCTGGGCACGATCCGGGCCGAGCGCCCGCCGGTCGTCGTGGTCACCTCCAACCGGACGCGGGAGGTCCACGACGCGCTCAAGCGGCGCTGCCTGTACCACTGGCTGGAGCATCCGTCGTTCGACCGGGAGGTCGCGATCATCAGGCGGCGGCTGCCGGACGCGGCGGAGCGGCTCGCCGGGCAGGTCGCCCGTGCCGCGCAGCGGATGCGGGAGACCGACCTGCTGAAACCGCCCGGCGTCGCCGAGACGCTGGACTGGACCGAGGCGCTCGTCGCCCTCGGCGTCCGCGAGCTGGATCCCGGGACGGCGGCGGTGACGCTCGGCGCCGTCCTGAAGTACCGCGAGGACCAGCAGCGCGTGCTCGCCGCCGGGCTAGACGCCCTGCTCAACGGGGGCTGAGCCGTGCGGCGGGACGTCACCGAGACGATGGTCGGGTTCGCCAGGACGGTGCGCGCGGCGGGCGGCGCGGCCGACCCCGAGCGGGTGCAGGCGATGCTGGCGGCGCTCGACCACCTCGACGTGCTCGACCCGAACGACGTGTACTGGGCCGGACGCCTGACGCTGTGCGCCGACCCCGACGACATCCCCGGGTACGACCGGTGCTTCGCCGCGTACTTCTCCGGTGCGACGGCGCGGCCGGGACGCAGGCCGCCGCCGGTGGTCGTGCACCGGATGACGCTGCCCGATCCGGGCGCGCAGGCCGGGAACGAGGAGGCCGGGGAGCTGAAGTCGGCGACCGCCAGCGAGGTGGAGGTGCTGCGCGACCGGGACGTGGCGCGGCTGAGCGCCGCCGAGCGCGCCGAGGTCGCGCGGCTGATCGCGGTGCTGGACGCGCGGGCGGAGCAGCGCCGGTCGCGGCGGTTCACGCCCGCGTCCGCCGGACGGCTCGATCCGGCGCGGACGATCCGGGAGACGCTGCGGCGCGGCGGCGAGACGTCGCTGCTGCGGCGCCGCGCGCACCGCACCCGGCCGCGCCGCGTGGTGCTGATCGTGGACGTCAGCGGGTCGATGAGCCCGTACGCGGACGCGCTGCTGCGGTTCGCGCACGCCGCCGCCCGGTCCGGCGGGCGGGACGTGGAGGTCTTCAGCGCCGGGACGCGGCTCACCCGCCTCACCCGGGAGCTGCGGCACCGCGACCCGGACGCGGCGATGGCGGCGGCGTCCGCGGCGATCCCGGACTGGAGCGGCGGCACCCGGCTCGGCGCGGAGCTGAAGGAGTTCCTCGACCGGTTCGGGCAGCGCGGCCTGGCCCGCGGCGCGATCGTGGTGATCGCCTCGGACGGCTGGGAGCGCGGCGACGCGACGCTGCTCGGCGAGCAGATGGCGCGGCTGCACCGGCTCGCGCACCGGGTCGTGTGGGCGAACCCGCACAAGGCGCGGCCCGGTTACGAGCCGCTGACCGCCGGGATGGCGGCGGCACTGCCGCATGTGGACGACTTCACCTCCGGGCACAGCCTCGCGGCACTGGAGGAGCTGGCGCGCCTGGTGGCCGGAGCGGGCTCGGCGACCAGAGCGGGCTCGGCGACCGGAGCGGGAAAGGGAACAGATCATGCGTGACGTGCTGGAGGACATCGCCGGTTGGTACGCCTCCGGGCAGACGTTCGGGCTCGCGACCGTCGTGCACACCTTCCGCAGCGCGCCGCGCCCGCCGGGCGCGGCGATGGCGGTGTCGCCCGGCGGGGAGGTGGCGGGCAGCGTGTCCGGCGGCTGCGTGGAGGGCGCCGTCTACGAGCTGGCGCAGTCGGTGCTGGAGACGGGCGAGCCGGTCGTCCAGCGGTACGGGGTGAGCGACGACGACGCGTTCAGCGTCGGCCTGACCTGCGGCGGGATCCTGGACGTGCTGGTGGAGCCGGTCGGGCCGGACACCTTCCCCGAGTTCACCGAGGTCGCGGAGGCGATCAGGAGGCACGAACCCGTCGCCGTCGCGACCGTCGTCGCCGGCCCCGGCAGGATCGGTGCCCGCCGCGTCGTCTGGACCGGCCGCGCCTCCGGCTCGCTCGCCCCGGGCGCCCCGCACGCCGCCCGCCTCGACGCCGCCGTGGACGACGACGCGCGCGGCATGCTCGCGCAGGGCCTCACCGGGCAGCGCCACTACGGGCCCGAGGGGGAGCGGCGGCTGGACGACCTGACCGTCTTCGTCCACTCGTTCGCCCCGCCGCCCCGGCTGCTGGTGTTCGGCGCGATCGACTTCGCGGCGGCGGTCGCGCGGATCGGCAAGTTCCTCGGCTACCACGTGACGGTGTGCGACGCGCGGCCGGTGTTCGCGACGCCGAAGCGGTTCCCCGAGGCCGACCAGGTCGTGGTGAAGTGGCCGCACAAGTTCCTGGACGAGACGCGCGCCGACGTCGACGCGCGCACCGCCATATGCGTCCTCACCCACGATCCCAAGTTCGACGTGCCGCTGCTTGAAGTGGCGCTGCGCACGGGCGCCGGCTACGTCGGCGCGATGGGCTCGCGCCGTACCCACGACGACCGCCTCGCCCGGCTGCGGGAGGCGGGCCTGTCCGACGAGGAGCTCCGGCGGCTGCGCTCGCCGATCGGTCTCGATCTCGGTGCCCGGACGCCGGAGGAGACGGCGGTGTCGATCGCGGCGGAGCTCGTCCAGCTCCGCTGGGGCGGTTCGGGGCGGCCGCTCACCGACACCAGCGGCCGGATCCACGCCGACACGCCCTGACCGCACTACTTTCGCGGGATGACGGTGCACGGTGCGGAGACCCCGGCGGGCCTGCTGCTCGCCGCGGGGGAGGGCAGCAGGCTCGGACGCCCCAAGGCGACCCTGGAGCTGGGCGGCGAACGCCTGGTCGACCGGGGAGTGCGGACGCTGCGGGACGGCGGCTGCTCCCCGGTCCTGGTGGTGGCGGGGGCGGCGCAGATCGAGGTGATCGGCGCGGTCGTCGTCCCCAACCCGCACTGGCGGGACGGCATGGGCTCCTCGCTGCGCGCCGGGCTCGCCGCGCTGCCGCCGGCCTGCCCCGCGGTGGTGATCGCGCTCGTGGACCAGCCGCGCGTCACCCCCGCCGCGGTGGAGCGCCTCATCGCCGCGTACGAGCACGGCGCGGGGATCGCCGTCGCCACCTACGGCGGCGCGCCGCGCAACCCCGTCCTGCTGGGCGCCGAGCACTTCGCGGGCGCCGCCGAGGCCGCGGCCGGTGACCGGGGTGCGCGCGGCTACCTGCGCGCCCATCCCGAGCTGGTCACGCCCGTCCCCTGCGACGACATCTCCGCGCCCGACGACATCGACACTCCCGAGGACCTCGCCGCCTTCACCCGCGACGAGCCTCGGTGACGGCCCGGCAGGGCTAGGACGCGGGCAGGACGCTCTCGTCCAGCGCGCCGCAGTCGACCGCGCGGCGGAGCCGGGACGTGAGCGCCTTGATCGTGGCGGGCTCGTCCAGGACACCGCCCGCGTCGCCCGCCGCCTGCTCGTGCCACGCCCTGACCCGCCCGATGACGTCGTCGACGCCCGTCAGGTGGAACGCGTACACGGCGGCGTACCGGCTCGGCAGATGCGCGGGGTGCAGGTCCCAGCCCTGGTAGAAGCCGTGCGCCAGCGAGTGCCGGACGTGTGCCGCGTGCACCGCCCACGTCGCGTTCACCTCGTCGGGGCCGTCGTTGCGGGGGATGAGGTTGGTGGAGCCGTCCGACAGCCGCACACCGGTGCCCGCGAGCGACACCTGCATCAGGTGCCGGGCGAAGTCGCAGGCCGGATGGTCGAGCCGCTGCTCGTGCGGGGGCAGCCCCAGCGCGGCGGTGTAGTCGAACACGCCGAAGTGGGCGGCGGTGATCCGGCCCTTCGCCGCGGCCACGAGCGGGCCGAGCCCGACCCGTTCCTCCTCGTGGTCGATGAGCGACTGCGGCGTCTCGACCTGGATCTCGAACCGCAGGATGCCCTGCGGCAGCCCGAGCGAGGTCTCCAGCCGCTCCAGGAACTCCACGAACAGCCGGACGTGCTCGCCCGTCACCACCTTAGGGAAGGTGATCGTGAACCCGCCGGGCAGCCGCCCCAGCCGGTCGCGCAGCGCGGTCAGGAACCCGTCCAGCGTCCGCATCGCGCGCTCGTGGCCGCCGTCGGTGAACGACTTGACCCGCAGCCCCCAGTAGTGGGGGAGGCCCTTCATCTGGTAGGCGGCGGCGACGGCCTCGACGACCTGCTCGACGTGCGCGTCCTCCTCGGCGTCCTCGCGGACGCCGTAGCCGTCCTCGAAGTCGATCCTGACGTCCTCGACCGGCTCGGCGGCGAGCTTCGCCGCGACCCGCTCCCGGACCGGGGCGGCCAGCTCGGGATCGAGCCCGAACGCGGCGCCGAACGACCCGGCGCCCGGCGTGTGGGTGTTCAGCAGCCGCAGTGCCTCGGCCCCGAAGTCGGCGGGCGTCGAGCGGGAGAACCGGTCGGCCGGCACGTAGACGGTGTGCACCGGCTGCCGCCCCTCCGCGCCGCCGGGGAAGCGCTCGCCGTGCGCGTCACGGGCGGCGGCGATGCGCGCGGACAGATCCTCAAGCGAGGGCACACTGAGATTCACCCCGCCATGATCCCCCAAACGCCGCCCGCCGGGGAACCGGTCGCGCCGGATCGGATCAGGCGCCGGCGACGATGCCCCAGGTGCCGTGGAACCCGGCGCCCGGCTCCAGGTGCACGACGCCTTCACCGGACGCGAACGCGTTCGGCGGGCACGTCATGGGCTCCACACCGAGACCCTCGCGCGGCTTCGGGGTGTCGTCGGCGGTGTAGATCTCCATCCACGGGTGCGACTCGTCGGCCCAGAGCCGGACCGTCCGGCCGCCACCGGAGAGGACCGCCCAAGCGCGGCCGTCACCGTCGCGGTTCAGCCCGGCGAACGCGTTGTCGATCCGCCGGCCGCCGAGCACCGGGCCTTCGCGCAGGTCGTACCCGGTGCCGGTGACGTCCTCGGACGGCCCGGACGGGATCATCCGGTCGTCCACCGGGAGGTACCGGTCGGCGCCCAGCGTGACCGTGCAGGCGTCGATGGGCTCGCCGAGCGTCAGGTAGGGGTGGGCGCCGTGGCCGTACGGGGCGGTCACCGTCCCCGCGTTGCGGGCGGACATCCGCACGCGGAGCCCGCCGGAGGCGTCCAGGGAGTATTCGGCCTCCAGGTCGAGGCGGAACGGGTAGCCGGCCGTCGCGAGGAGACGGTGGGTCAGCCGCACCCGGTCCGGCTCGTGCTCGGCGACCTGCCAGGACGCCCAGCGGACCAGCCCGTGGATCGCGCAGTCGCGGGCGGGCTCGGACACGTCGAGCTGATGCTCGGCGGCGCCGTGGGAGTAGCGCCCGCGGTCGATGCGGTTCGGCCACGGGATCAGCAGCTGCCCGGACGCGGCGGGGGCCGGCTCGTCCACGCCGTGCGGCAGCACCAGCGGGCGGCCCCCGCAGGTCAGCTCGCGCAGGCTCGCGCCCGACTCGGTGACGACCGCCTGGTACGGCCCGGCGGCGAGGGCGTACTGCTCTCCGGTGACCGGCTCGCTCATGGGCGGCACGGTACCCTCCGCGGCCACCGCTATGCGATCTCCGCGAGGGCGTGCAGGGCGTCGCTGAACACGTTCGGCGGCGGTTCGACGAGCCCCGCGCCGACCTGCCCGGTGCCCGCCTCGCGTCCCGCGATGCCGGTGTCGATGACGGGCAGGATGCCGGTGCGGACGACACGCGTGACATCGATGCCGGCGGGCGTGCCCCGGAACGACAGCAGCGGGATCTGCAGCCCCGGATGCTCGGCCAGCGTGATCTCGTACATGCGCTGGGTGGCGGCGACCGCGTCCGGGACCTCGCCGCCGACGAACCGGACGATCGCGGGCGCGGCGGCGAGCGCGAACCCGCCCACCCCGGCCGTCTCGGTGATCGCCGAGTCGCCGATGTCGGGGTTGGCGTCGTCCGGGCCGTAGCCGCCGAGGTAGAGGCCGTCGGGGACGCCGGCGGGGCCGGTGAACCAGCGGTCGCCCGTGCCCGACACCTGGATGCCGAAGTCGGTGCCGTTGCGGGCCATGGCCACGACCAGGCTGGACCCCGGCACGTCCCGGGCCGCGTCCGCGCACGCCTTCGCCGCCGCCATCCCCGCGTTCAGGAAGAAGTGGTCGTTGCCCGCGGCGAACCGCAGCGCCTCCGCCGCCCTGCCGCGGGGCACGTCCTCGGCGGCGGCGAGGTCGGGTGCGAGCTCGCGCAGCAGCAGCGACGTCGCCGCCCGGTTCCGGTTGTGCAGCTCGTCGCCCATCTGGAGCGCCTGCGCGATGACCGACATCAGGTCGAGCGGCCCGTGCCGCCGCACGGCCGCCCGCAGCGCGGGGCCGAGGACCTCCCCCATCCAGGTCAGCCGCTCGATCACCGCCGGCCCGTACGCCCCGTACCGCAGCACCTTCCCGAGCCCCTCGTTGAGGGAGCAGTACGAGGTGCCGCCGTGCTCGGCGTCCTCGACCACGAACATCCACATGGACGGGCTGACGACGCCCGCCATCGGCCCGACCGTGGCGTGGTGGTGGCACGGTTCGAGCGTGACGGTCCCGCGTTCCAGCGCGTGCCGGGCGCCGAGCGGGGTCTCGGCGAGCCCTTCGAGGAGCATCGCGCCGATGAGCGCGCCCCGCATCGGGCCGGACGCCCGCTCCCACTCCAGCGGCGGGCCCGCGTGCAGGAACGTGCCGGGGTCCAGGCCGAGGACCTCGCGGGCCGGGCGCACGTCCACCAGGTGCGGACGGGCCGTGAGCATGCGCCGCACGGCGCGGGCGTTGGCCTCGGCGTGCCCGGGGGCGCCGAGCACCGCGGCGAGCGCCGCCTCCGTCCCGGCCGGCGGGGGCCGCCAGTCGACCGTCCGCACCGGGACGGCCTGGTCCGCGAGCGCCTCGGCCAGCACCTCCACGCCGGCGGCGACGACCCGGGGCTCGCGGGACAGCAGCCCGCCGAGCCGCTGATCGGTCATGCCGAAACCCCTTCCACCAGCCGCAGGGCGTGCCGGGTCGCCTGGGCGTTGGAGGCGAACACGTCGGCGCCCGCCTCGCACAGCGCCGTGGCCTGCCGGTCGCGGCCCTGCGGGTCGGCCGGCGTCCCGCACAGCGACACGACGACCGCCAGGTCGGGACGGTCCCGCACCGCCGCGGCGACGGCCGGGGCGAGCGAGGCGGCCGGGTCCGGCTCGGCGCCGTGACCGAGCACCACGTCCAGGAGCAGGACGCCGCAGCCGGGATCGGCGGCTTCGGCCCGCAGCGCGTCCAGCCGCAGCGTCGGATCGATCATCGGATGGGCGCGGCCCCGCGTGTAGGCGTCGTCGCCGAAGTCGGTGAACCGGTGGCCGCGCGCCTCCAGATCCCAGCCGAGCGCGCCCCGGGCGATCATCTCGGCCTCGTCGCGCAGCGTGCCGCCCGCGAACAGCCCGCGCAGCGCCCGCCCTTCCGCCGCGTGCCCGGCCGCCGGGGCCGTCCGCCGCGGCGCCGTCCACCGCGGCCACCGCGGGACGGTCCGCCCGAGCGCCGTCAGCACCTTCTCCGCGGCCTGTGTCAGGTCGTCCTCACCGGCCGCCGGCAGCGCGAACACCACCGGCGTGTCCAGCCGCCGCGCCGCCTCCCGGATCAGGTCCAGCACCTGCGGCGCGGGCGGCTTGGACACCAGCACGATCAGCTCCGTGCCGGGGTCGGCGTCCAGCGCCGCGAGCGCGGACAGCGCCGACCGGCCGCTCACCTGCGGCGACAGGTCCCGGCCGCCGACGCCCAGCACATGGCTCACCCCGGTGCCGGCCGCGTCCAGCAGGCACATCAGCTGCTGCGCGCCCGTCCCGGACGCCGCCACGACGCCGACGGGCCCCGGACGGACCGCGTTCGCGAACCCGAGGCCCGCGCCGCCGATCACCGCCGTCCCGCAGTCCGGGCCCATCACGATCAGCCCGCGCCGCGCCGCCGCCTCCTTCAGCGCGATCTCCTGGGCGAGCGGCACGTTGTCACTGAAGATCATCACGTTGAGGCCGGCGTCCAGCGCGTCCATCGCCTCGGGGAACACGTGCGGGCCCGGCACCGACAGCAGCGCGACCGTCGCGTCCGCGCCGGCCGCCGCCGACCCGGTCGTGCGCGGCGGCGCC